>NZ_DBMDHH010000103.1:0-2926 GCF_057433415.1 Anaerotruncus sp.
GTCGCTTTCCAGCTCCATGCGGGTGAGGTTGACCGAGGCCACGAACTCCGGCCTGCCGTCGTCGGTGGGGCGGAACAGCGCGGCGCGCTCGGACTGGAGCTCCTGCTGCGCGATGTCGAGCAGGTGCTGGAACAGCTCGTCGCTCCGATAGGAGGTCGGTTCGCGGTTGAAGGCGGCGTGGCAGCGGTCGAGAAGGATGCGGCCCGGCGTGTCCTCGGCTTCCGGCTCGGGTGCGGGGACGAGGGCTGGGAACGCCTCCCCGGTCGCCGCGATGGCGGCGGTGCGGTAGGAGGCGTTTTCGTCGAGCGGGTGCCCGATGATCTCGGCGACGGACTTGCGCTGCTGGTGGGCTTCACGGTGCTGGCCCATCGCTTCAAGCATGTTGGCGAGTTCGTGATGGGTGAGCACGAGTTCGCGGGGATCTCCGGTGGGTTCCAGTTCGCGCAGGCTGTCGTGAAGGAGGGAGACGACTTCTTCGGCGGGTGCGCCCCGCCCTCGGAGGCGCAGGGCGTGGACCCGCAGCGCCGTGCCCCGGAGCTGGCGGTTGGGCTGGCGGAGGAAGGTTTCGATCGTGGCTTCCACCTCGTAACGCGGGATGGGCGGGTAGCCCCGTTGCTCGAAGACGTAGAGGAGATCCAGCACGAGAGGATCGAGGAAAGGCGAATGGGGGACCCCGCGCGCGGCGGCGCGCAGGGTTTCGTTGCGGAGGACGCGGTAGGCGGCGTCGGTGCGGCCCGAAAGATGGTGGTAGACGGCGAGGGCGCGCACGGCGCTGGAAGCGACCTTATGGTTTTGCTCGGGAGGGACGCAGTTGAGGAGGTAGTCGATTTTGACAATCGCTTCGTCCAGGGCGCCTTTACGGAGGAGCAGGAAGCACAGGTGGGCGATCCAGAGCACGGCGACGAGGCGTTCCCCGGCGAGTTCGGCGGTCTGGCGCGCGGATTCGATGATGCCGGTGGCGAGAGGGTACTCGCGCAAGTACATGGCGGCCTGGCTGGCGCAGAAGGAAAGGGGCTCGAAAAAACGTTTGTACCACCAGTGATCCTGCGCGGGGCGGCGCGCATAACACTGCAGGGTTTCACGGAAATGGCCCTTGAGGAAGTTCTCGATGCCTTCAAAGACCGGGATGCGATCCTGCATGTCCTGTTCCTTGAAATGGCGCATCTTTTCCGAACCGTGGAAAAAGCGGTCCGTGAGCGGCGGCTCTCCGCCCGAGAACAATTGCAGGTAATGCCGGAAGATCCAGATCATGGGCATGAAGCGTTCGCTGCCGTTGCGGGCCGAAAGCTCGTAGGCGAGCGGGGAGAGTTCCGTGGCGAGCTGGAGGTAGTGGTGTGAGAAAATACACATGCTCTGGACCACGAGTACGAGTTCGGCGTACCGCCAGCTTTTCTGGCCTGCATCGTCCATATGCGCGCGCCCCCAGCGGAGCAGGAACTGCACGACCATTTCGAAACAGGCGAATACGGCAGGTTCGTTGTCCTTGAGGCGGTCGTCGATGAAGCGGACCACGATTTCGCAGTCTTCCAGTGTGGTGTCTCCGCCGAGTACGCCCATGTGATAGGGGACGCCCGTATCCGGACAGGCGCTGCACAGGGTTTCGGCCATGTCTTCCAGCAGATCCGGCTCGATGCGGGTGATGGCCCATGCCGGGGCTCCGGAACCGCCGTCAGGGGAGCCCTCTGCGGGAGCGGCGGCGACATGCTTCTGAAGGGAGAGTTCCCTCAGCGCGGAGCGGACACGGATTTCGGGCAATCCGGTGATGGCGGCGAGTTCCCGTTCGTGGAGCGGGCGTGCGGAAAGCTGGAGGGCGAGCAGGAGCGAAGCGTGAGGGACACTGGAGGCGAAGGTGGGCATGGCGCGGACTCCTTGGGAGGCGTCCTGTTTTTTAGACGCATCCTGGTTTCTGGACGCTGTTCATCCCGTTTTCTAGACGAGTGATAGTTCGCATTTTATCATGCTGTCAAGAACTTCTTGAAAAACGCTCGATTGCATGACTTGAGCCTTTTGGCATCCCCCTTGCTCTTTTAAACGCATGTACCCGCTGGAGGGTGCGCATTCCAATGCCTCAAGGAGGATGTCTTCATGCAATATGCCAGTGTGTTGTTGTTCAACGCCGTGGTCCTGACTCTTGATGGAAACGATGCCGTGGCTTCGGCCCTCGCGCTGGACGGCGACCGTATCCTTGCCGTCGGCGATCGGGACGGGCTCGCTCCGCTCATCGGACCGGACACGGAATGCAGGGACATGGGGGGCGCTGCCGTGCTCCCCGGCTTTTACGACGCCCACGGGCATATTCTGATGACCGCGCAAGGACGCGGGCGCGTAAACCTCAATTCGCCGCCTCTTGGGACCTGCCGGACGCTCGGCGACATCCTTGCCGCCATCCGGGCCCGTGCGGCGGAAACGCCCGAGGGCGAATGGGTGCTTGCCTGCGGCCTCGACGATACGCTGCTGACGGAAAAGCGGTTCCCCAGCCGTTGGGAACTGGATGAGGCGGCTCCGCACAATCCCGTGTTTGCACAGCACATTTCCGGCCATTTGTGCGCCCTGAACAGCGCGGCCCTGAAGCTGGCCGAGATTGACCGCCATACGCCGGACCCCGCCGGGGGCATCATCCGGCGCGATGCGGACGGCGAACCGGACGGCGTGCTTGAGGAAAGCCCGGTTTATGAAACCATCATGCCGCTGCTGCCCACGCAGACGCGGGAGCAGCGGATCGACGACCTTGCCGCCACCACGCGGGATTATGCCGCGCGGGGCATCACCACGGCGGTGGACGCGGCCTTGTTCTCCTACGACGACGCGGAGCTTTTGCGCACCGTACAGGAGCAGGGGCGCCTCGCGGTCCGGGTGCACGTCAATCCCTTTACGTCGCTTGATCCTGACGATCCGCGGCTGGCGTTCGATGGGAAGGATGTGACCA
>NZ_DBMDHH010000027.1:0-38084 GCF_057433415.1 Anaerotruncus sp.
CGGAAGAAGGGCGCTCAAGGGGACTTCCGCCAGTCCCCTTGAGAAACCTCCGGGAGTACCTTGCTATAACCCGCAGACTACCGCCGCTCCCCACGGGTACACCAGCTGAAGGCTCAATTCAGGTTGCGGGCGCACCCAACGACCGAAGCCGGATGGCTCGCCATAATCCGCGGCGGAAAACAACGCCCGTTCCGGGCGTTCGCGCGCCCTGCGCGCGTGCGCGGCGAAGCCGCGCAGTTTTCCGCCTCCCCGTGGACGCTGCGCGCCACGCAAAAGCGGCCGTGCCTCCCCCAAGCGCATTTCCGGTACGGCTCCGGAGGCTCGCCGGCAGAGGCATTGCGCCCGCGGCGCGGCGGCGGGCAGGATGCTGTACACCCGTCCGCTCATCCGTGGCGGGGGCGCCGCCGACTTTGGCCGAAGGCCAACCGGAGGCGGCGCGGGGGTCAAGGGGGCATAGCCCCTTGCGGCTTCTTTCCCCCATTTCTTGTCCGTACAAGAAATGGGGCCGCCCGCCGGGGCGGAACCCGGCAATCCCCGCCGCCGAAGGCGGCACCTATAAAGCACCCCGAAGGGGCGCGAACAAAAGCCCTCCGCCCGCCGGGCGGAAAAGTCTGAAAGATCGCCGTCGGTCGACCACCGACAAGCTCCGCCGCTCGATGAGCGGAAAATCTAAGCCCACCCCGGGGCGGGACCCGGCAATCCCCGCCGCCGAAGGCGGTACCTATAAAGCGCCCCGAAGGGGCGCGAACAAAAGACCCCCGCCCGCTGGGCGGAAAAGTCTGAAAGATCGCCGTCGGTCGACCACCGACAAACTCCGCCGCTCGGTGAGCGGCAAATCCAAAGCGGCCGCCGGTGGAAACCGACGAACCGCGCCGCATTCTGAGCGTCAAAACCGAATTCGCGGGGAACCCCGCGCAAACACGGCACATACAATGACAGAAACGAGGCAGAATAGATGGGAACGATAGTCAACGCAATTTCAGTGATCGTGGGCGGCATGATCGGCCTGCTGATCCGCCGCGGCCTCCCCAAAAAGGTGGAGGAGACGGCGATGAAGCTGCTGGGGCTGGCGGTCTTTCTCGTGGGGATCGAAGGGGTCATCACCTCGATGGTCACGGTGGGCGCCGACGGCAAGCTGTCCGCCGACGGGTCGCTCCTGCTGATCGCCAGCATGGTGATCGGCGGGGTGCTCGGGGAACTGTGCGACATCGACGCGGCGCTCGTGCGCGGCGGGAAGGCGATCGAGGCAAAGTTCGGCAGAGAGGGCTTCGCAAAGGGATTCATCAACGCGTCGCTCATCTTCTGTATCGGCGCGATGGCGATTATCGGCGCGCTCAACGACGGCCTCACCGGCGACCCGAGCGTCCTGTTCATCAAATCCGCGCTCGACTTCATCTGTTCGATCATCCTCGGTTCCACACTGGGCTTCGGCGTGGTGTTTGCGTTCATCCCGGTGCTTGCCTACCAGGGCGCGATCACGCTGCTTGCCGGGGTGCTCGCGCCGATCGTCTCCGGCCCGATGCTCAACGCCATCTGCATGGTGGGTTATACAATCGTCATGTGCATCGGCATCAATTTTCTGGAGTTCACAAACATCCGCACCGCCAACCTGCTGCCCGCCCTGCTTGTGCCGGTGGTCTACACGCTGGCCCAGCCGCATGTTGCGCGCTTTTTCGACCAGGTTCGGCAGATGTTTTGAAACCCGGCCGATCTTTCCGGGTATCTTGCTATAATTGTTGAAAACTTTATAGCAAAGTTGCACAATTCCGTAGGAGCGGTAAAGCGGCCGAACTGGGAAAGAAACAGAAAATCCCTGCGATTGGCAAAAGTGGGACAAAAAGCGTTGACGCTTTGGCGCAATGCGCTTATAATAGTAACAACTAATTCAACGCCACATACTTGAGAAATAGGAGAGTATTGAAATGTTTGTGAAAGAAGTCGCCGTTCAGAATCAGGTCGGTTTGCACGCCCGCCCCGCAACATTCTTTATTCAGAAGGCCAACGAGTATAAATCCTCCATCTGGGTTGAGAAGGAGGAGCGCCGCGTCAACGCCAAGAGCCTGCTCGGCGTTCTTTCCCTCGGCATCGTCGGCGGCACCACCATCCGCATCATCGCGGACGGTTCCGACGAGCAGGCCGCCGTTGAGGGGCTTGTCAAGCTGGTCGAGTCCGGCTTCACCGAGTAATCGCACCCACCTGCTGAAAATGCACCGCTCAGAAGCCTGACGGTGCATTTTTTCATTTTATCGGCAAACAATTCCTATTGCGGGAAGGAGGGCTCCCTTGGATAACCCGCGTCTGCCATACCTCGCCGAAAAGGCGCACAAGCTGCCGTTGCGGCCGGGCGTGTACATCATGAAGAACCGCGCGGGCGACATCATCTATATCGGCAAGGCCAAGGCGCTCAAAAACCGCGTGAGCAGCTATTTCCGCGCGGTGGAAAAGCATCTGCCCAAGGTCTACCAGATGGTGAGCCACGTCCACGACTTCGACTATATCGTCACCGACAGCGAATTCGAGGCGCTCGTGCTCGAGTGCAGCATGATCAAGCTGCATTCCCCCAAATATAACATCCTGCTCAAGGACGACAAGGGCTACAGCTACATCAAGGTCTCGAAGGAGCCCTACCCGCGCATCCGGCACGTCTTCCAGCGGGAGGACGACGGCGCGACCTATATCGGGCCGTACATCTCCTCCTTCGTCGTCAACGAGACGGTCGACGAGGTGAACCGCGCCTTCCTGCTGCCCACCTGCACCCGCAGGTTCCCGCAGGAGTTCGGCAAGGGACGCCCCTGCCTCAACTTCCATATCAAGCAGTGCATGGGAGTCTGCCGGGGGCGGGTTTCGCAGGAGGAGTACGCGGAGGTCCTCGAGCAGGCGCTCGAATACATCCGGGGCGGCGGCGCCCAGTCGGTGGAGCTGCTGACCCGGCGGATGAACGAGTGCGCCGAAAAGATGCAGTTCGAGAAGGCCGCGCAGCTGCGCGACCGCATCAAGGCGATCAGCCGGATCAGCGAGTCGCAGAAGGTGGTCTTTTCCAAGGTTGCCAACCAGGACATCATCGCGCTCGCGCGCAGCGAGCAGGACACCTGCGCCGTGGTGCTCAAATTCCGCGGGGAGCGGCTGGTGGACAAGCAGGATTTCCTGCTCGGCGCGGTGGACGACCTCGACGGCGCGCGGCTGGAATTCCTGCTGCGCTACTACACCACCCGCGAGGACATCCCCAAGCGGGTCCAGCTCGACGGGGAGATCGAGGACGTCGACATCGCCGCGCAGCTGCTCTCCGAGCAGGCGGGCCACCGGGTGGAGATCCGGGTGCCCCAGCGGGGCGAGCAGCAGAAGCTCGTGGAAATGGCGCGGGCGAACGCCGCCGAACGGCTGTCGCAGAAGGCGGAGCGCACCGGCCGGGAGGTCGCGGCGCTCGACGAGCTGGCGCGGCTGCTGGGGCTTTCAAAGCCGCCCGCCTACATCGAGGCCTACGACATCTCCAACATCGGCTCGGACACGGTGGTGGGCGGCATGGTCGTCTTTGAGAACGGGCGGCCCAAACGCGCCTGCTACCGCAAGTTTACGATCAAGACGGTGCAGGGCACCGACGACTACGCGAGCATGTCGGAGGTGCTTTCCCGGCGGTTCGGCCGCTATTTCGACGAAACACAGAAGGACGAGGCGTTCGACCGGATGCCCGACCTCATCCTGCTCGACGGCGGAAAGGGGCACGTCTCTACGATCGTGCCGCTGCTCGCCTCGATGGGGGTTTCGGCGCCCGTCTTCGGCATGGTCAAGGACGACCGGCACCGCACCCGCGCGATCGCCGAGTCGGGCGGCGAGATCGCGATCAATTCCCACCGCAGCGCCTTTACCCTCGTGTCGACGATCCAGGACGAGGTGCACCGTTTTTCCATCACCTTTTCCCGTGCGCGGCACCAGAAGTCGGCGTTTGAATCCACCCTCACCCAGTGCGAGGGGATCGGCGAAAAACGCGCGGCGGAGATCTTCCGGCACTTCAAGACGATCAAGGCCATCCGCGCCGCGACCCCGGACCAGCTCGCGGAGGTCAAGGGGGTCTCCAAACCCGCCGCGCGGAAGCTCTACGACTTCCTGCACGCCGAAGATTGACAAACCGCGCAAAACCCCGTATCATGACCAAAGGGAACTTTCGAGAAGGTTCCCTTTGGAAACCCTCAAAGCGTTTGGTTCAGGCTTCACACTCTGCGCCGGGATGATCCGCCGCCCGTGCCTGAAGCGCGGGGTACGGCGAAGGAAGATCTCTTTGGAAACCTCAAAGCGTTTGGTTCAGGCTTCACATTCCGCGCCGGGATGATCCGCCGCCCGTGCCTGAAGCGCGGGGTACGGCGAAGGAAGATCCCTTTGGAAACCCTCAAAGCGTTTGGTTCAGGGTTCACACCCCGCGCCGGAATGATCCGCCGCCCGTGCCTAAAGCGCGGGGTACGGCGAAGGAAGTTCCCTTTGGAAGCCCTCAAAGCGTTTGGTTCAGGCTTCACACTCCGCGCCGGGATGATCCGCCGCCCGTGCGGCGGGGAGGCCGCCGCTTTGCCTCACGGGTAGAGGCGGCGGGGGCGGCGGAGGGCTAATTGATAAAAGTTTTCGGGGTCCAGGGGGACTTTTTCAAAAGTCCCCCTGGCAGGAAGGGAATCGATATGAGAGTAATTACCGGAACGGCACGCGGCACGCGGCTGGAAGCCCCGGAGGGGCTTGCGACGCGGCCGACGTCCGATATGGCCAAGGAGGCCATGTTCAGCATCCTGCATTTCGAGCTTGCGGAGGCGGTCGTGCTCGACCTCTTCGCGGGGAGCGGGCAGCTCGGCATCGAGGCGCTGTCGCGCGGGGCGAAGCAGTGCGTCTTTGTCGACCGGGAGCGCGCGGCGCAGGAGGTCATCCGCCGCAACCTTGCGGCGGCCAAGCTTGCCGACCGCGCGCGGGTGGCCGCGATGGAGGCGCAGAGCTTCCTGCTCGGCGCCAGGGAACGGTTCGATATCGCCCTGCTCGACCCGCCCTACGGTGAAAACCTCATCCCCGCGGTGCTGCCGAAGCTCGCGGGACTCATGAAGGACACGGGCGTCATCGTCTGCGAGACGGAAAAGAACGAGGAGCTGCCGGAGGCGGCGGGGGAATTCCTGCTGCACCGGACCTACCGATACGGCAAGGCGAAGATCACGACCTACAGAAAACGACAGGAAGAGGAATGACGAATGGAAAGACTGGCGATCTGCCCCGGGAGCTTTGACCCGATCACCAAGGGACATGAGGAGATCATCCGGCGGGCGGCGAGCCTCTTCGACCGGGTGATCGTGGTGGTGAGCGCCAACCCCGACAAGAACCCGATCTTTTCCCTCGACGAGCGGGTGCGTCTCATCCACGCGGTCTGCGTGGACATGCCCAACGTGGAAGTTGACAAGTTCAGCGGTTTACTGATAGACTATGTTCGTAGGAAGTCCGCGGTCGCCATCGTCAAGGGCCTGCGGGCGGTATCCGACTTTGATTATGAGTTCCAGATGGCGCTGACCAACCGCAAGCTGATGCCCCAGACGGAGACGGTGTTTCTCACGCCGAGCAGCGACAACATGTACCTGAGCTCGAGCATGGTGCGGCAGATTGCCCGCTTCGGCGGCGACGTGAGCAGCTTTGTCCCCTCCATCATCCTGGATACGGTGGTCGAGCGGCTCAAAATCAAATTTCCCGAAACCGAAACAGCTGACGAATAACCGATAAAGGAGTGGATTCCGAATGAATATCGATGAAATTCTGGACGTGATCGACGAACTGCTCGACCGTTCCTGGAGCCTGCCGCTTTCGGGCGGCCGGTGCGTGGTGGACGCCGACAAGGTGCGCGACCTGATCGACGATATCCGCCTGAATATCCCGGCGGAGATCAAGCAGGCCAAGGCGATCGTCTCCGACCGCACCGACATCATCGAAAACGCCAAGAAAGAGGCGGAGCAGATCGTACGCAAGGCGGAGGACCGCGCCCGCACCCTCATCGCGCAGGAGGAGGTCAGCAAGGCGGCGCAGGCCAAGGCGTCGGAAATCCTCTCCCAGGCGCAGCTCAAATCCCGCGAGATCCGTCAGGCGGCGCAGGAGTTTTCCGACAACTGCCTGCTCAAGACCGAGGAGGTCCTCGTCAAATCCCTCACCGAGATCAAGGCGACCCGGCAGGCGTTCCGCAACGCCACCAGCCGGTGATTTCAGATGCAAAAGAGGCCCGGACGCAGCGCGTCCGGGCCTCTTTTTTCGCCGCTATTCCCCAATCGCCTTCTGAATTTTCAGGACGATCTCGAGCGGGAACATGGTGCGTTCCGCCACCTGCTCGGGGCGCATCCCCTGCTTCAAAAAGCGCGCGGCGACGTGGTCCATCGGCTCGCCGACCTCGATGATGTGCCGGTCGGGGTCGTAAAAACATACGCACCGCTGCCCCCAGTTGTGCTCGTGGCAGGGCAGGATGTATTCGATGCCGGGCCATGCCGCGAGCTTTTCGAGGAACCGGTCAAATTCCGGCTCCTCAAAATAGAGCTCCGCGTCGTTGCCGCCGTAGCGGGTCGGAAACCGCTCGGGGTCCAGCCCGCAGATCTCCTGATACTTCACCTGGATGGAGAACCCGCCGTCGAAGGTCACGTTCTCCCCGTAGTCGAGCACGAGCTTCTGCCCGAACAGGCCGGTGTAAAACCGTTTGGATGCCTCCATGTCCCGGACACAGAGCATCGGTCCGCAAAATTTCATGATACCGCCTCCTTTTCAGCGTCGCGCCAGCAGCGGCACTGTTCGATCCGTTTTCCGTCGTCCCCCTGGCCGGGGTCGTAGGCAAAGCCGGTGAGCAGCGCGCAGGGGAATTCCCCGCAGGTCCCGCAATGCTCCAGCTCCTTTGCCTCACAGCAGGATTTCACCGGGCACGCGTCGCCCCAGAAGGGCTTTTCGATCGCCGTGCAGCCCTTGCAGCCCATCGGCTCCCGGTAATTGCAGGCGCTGCACAGCAGCCCGCATCTCGATTCAATCATGGTTTCAGCCTCCCTCGTATGGTACCGCCCGACCGCGCCGTGACCAAAACGGCAGAGCCGTTTTGTTAGGCCGCAAAGCGGCCCCGCCCGCCCTGCGGCGGGCGGTCACGGCGCGGGGCCGGCGGGCCCGTGCGCCCCGGGAGGGGCGCCGCGGCACGCCGGCGGGGTTTGCGAAAAGCATACTTCAAAATTTAAAAATTTCATTGTAAAAAGCGGACAGGTTCTGCAGGTAGGCGCCCGGGGCGACCCCGCAGATATGCGAAAAATCGTGGATAAAATGGGACTGGTCGTAAAAGCCGGCCTCCTGCGCCAGCGCGGCGAGAGAACCGGAGCCCTGCCGCAGCAGCCGGATGGCGCCGTTGACCCGCACCAGCCGCGCAAAGGTCTTGACATTCATGCCGACCGTCTCCCCGAAGAGGCGGTTGAGGTGTCGCTGACTGTAGCCGCTCTCGGCGGCCAGCTCTCCGACGGGCAGCATCCCCGACGACTCCCGCAGGCGCTGCATCGCGCCCCGCACCGCGCCGGGCAGGGCACGTCCGGAAAACCGGGCGAGCAGCAGACGGTCGGTTTCCTCCGCGAGAGCATCCGCGTCCGCCGCGCGGCCGGCGGCGGCTTCGAGGGCGGCGGCCAGCGCCGCGTCCGCCTCGCCCAGCGTGAACCGGCGGTCGCGCAGCTCCTCCTGCGGGATGCCGGTCAGGGCGCCCAGCGCGCCGGGCAGGAACTCGATGAAGAAGCGCACGGGCGACTCGTTGAAATCCCGCCGCACGACGGCGACTCCGGTGGTCGCGCCCCACGCAAGGGCGCGGGCCTCTCCGTCGAGCGATAGGAGGATACAGCCGCTCGCGTCGGGGATGAGGGCGAGGGTCCCGTCCTCCGGCAGGCCGGACGGGAAGGTGAAGGTGTAGTGCGCCACCCAGGGGCGGAGCAGGGGGTGGGGCGCGAGGTAGAGGTGGTTTTGCGCGCGTGCGATCGCCCGCGCGCTGCAAAGTGAAAATACCCGTTCCATCGCCCGTCCCCTCTCAAAAGCAGTATCTCCATCATACCCGGAACGGGCGGAAAAGTCCACAGGAAAATAAGAACAAATGTTCTAATTGTACTTGCTTTTTGGCCTGCGGTCGTGTATAATGCGAATAGTGAATATCCGCGCGGCCGTCCGCCGCGCGACGATTTTTGATGGCGGAGGCAGGGCTATGGCGGATAAAAAAATGGGGCCTGTGAGCGAGCGCAGGCAGAACATCTCTGCGGAGGACCGGCAGAAGGCGCTTGAGACCGCGCTTGGGCAGATTGAAAAGCAGTTTGGCCGCGGCGCGGTCATGAAGCTCGGGCAGGACAGCACCCTCAACGTGGAGGCGATCCCGACCGGGTCGCTCTCGCTGGACATCGCGCTCGGCATCGGCGGCGTTCCCCGCGGGCGTATCATTGAAATTTACGGGCCGGAGAGCTCCGGCAAGACGACCGTCGCGCTGCACGTCGTCGCGCAGGCGCAGAAGATGGGCGGCGAAGCGGTCTTCATCGACGTCGAGCACGCGCTCGACCCTGTTTACGCGCAGGCGCTCGGGGTGGACATCGATTCGCTGCTCGTCTCCCAGCCGGATACTGGCGAGCAGGCGCTCGAGATCGCGGAGGCGCTCGTGCGTTCAGGCGCGATCGACGTGGTCGTCGTCGACTCGGTGGCCGCGATGGTCACCAAGGCGGAGATCGAAGGGGAGATGGGCGACAGCCACGTCGGCCTGCAGGCCCGCCTCATGAGCCAGGCGCTGCGCAAGCTGACCGGCGCTATCGGCAAGTCCAACTGCGTGGTCATCTTTATCAACCAGCTGCGCGAGAAGATCGGCGTCATGTACGGCAACCCCGAGACGACGCCGGGCGGCCGCGCGCTCAAATTCTACGCGTCGGTGCGCCTCGACGTGCGCCGCATCGAGGCGCTCAAAAGCGGCACCGAGATCATCGGCAACCGCACCCGCGTCAAGGTGGTCAAGAATAAGGTCGCGCCTCCCTTCCGCGAGGCGGAGTTCGATATCATGTACGGCACCGGCATTTCCCAGGAGGGCGAGGTGCTCGACCTGGCGAATAAGCTGGACATCGTGGTCCGCGGCGGCTCGTGGTTCAACTACGGCGACATCCGCCTCGGACAGGGCCGCGACAACGCGAAGGAATATCTCAAGGCCAATCCCGAGCTCATGGCGGAGATTGAGGCAAAGGTGCGCGAGAACGCGGATAAGTTGTTGAAATCCCCGCGCGCGGCCGGCGGCAAAAAGCCGGTGAAGGTCGGGGCCGCCCCTGTGGAAGCGCCCGCCGCGCCCGCCACGCGCGTCAACATCGACGTGGAGACGGATGACGAATGAAGCTGACCGCCGTCAGAATGACAAAACGGGGACGCGTCGCCCTCTATGGGGACGATGAGTTCCTGCTCAGTATGCACCCCGACGTCTTTGCGGCGTCGGGGCTTTCGGTCGGTTCGGAGGTCGACGGGGAGCGCCTTGCCGGGCTCGCCGCCGAGGCGGAGCTCAAAAAAGCCAAGGAACGCGCCTTTTCGATGCTGTCCGGCCGGGAATACACCTCCAGCCAGCTTCGGGACCGCCTCGCCCGCCATGTGGACCCCGAGGCCGCGGGACAGGCGGTCGAGCGGATGGAGGAGCTGGGCCTTGTGGACGACGACGGCTATGCCGAACGGTACGCGCGGGAACTCAGCGAACGCAAACACTGCGGCCTGCTGCGCATCCGCCAGGAGCTGCGGCAGAAGGGCCTTTCCGCCGAGCAGATCGAGTGGGCGGTTTCGCTGCTCGACGCCGACCCGCAGGAACAGATGTTAGAGGTGCTTGAAAAGAAATATTCCGCCGCACCGGAAGACGAGGCGGTCAAGCGCCGCGCCTACAACGCCCTTTTGCGGCTGGGCCACCGTCCC
Organism: Anaerotruncus sp.; assembly: GCF_057433415.1. Lineage (NCBI taxonomy): Bacteria > Bacillati > Bacillota > Clostridia > Eubacteriales > Oscillospiraceae > Anaerotruncus > Anaerotruncus sp. The sequence continues at coordinate 9,919 of NZ_DBMDHH010000027.1, forward strand.
TCCGACGTGCGCCGGGCGCTCGCCCGCTTCTGTGGGGCCACTGAGGAGTTTTAGATTTGCCGCTCAGTGAGCGGTGGAGCTTGTCGGTGGCCGACCGACGGCAGGCTTAGATTTGCCGCTCAGTGAGCGGTGTAGCTTGCCGGGTCCCGCCCCGGCAGGCGGCCCTATTTCTTGGCCGCCCAAGAAATAGGGGAAAGAAACCGCAGGGGGCTGCGCCCCCTTGACCCCCGCGCCGCCTCCGGTTGGCCTTCGGCCAAAGTCGGCGGCGCCCTGCCACGGATCAATGGGCGGGTGTACAACAACCCGCCCGCCGCCGCGCCGCGGGCGCAATGCCTCTGCCGGCGAGTCCCCGGAACCGTACCGGAAGTGCTTTCGGGGAGGCACGGCCGCTTTTGCGTGGCGTGCAGCGCCCACGGGGAGGCGGAAAACTGCGCGGCTTCGCCGCGCACGCGCGCAGAGCGCGCGAACGCCCGGAACGGGCGTTGTTTTCCGCCGCGGGTCCCCGGCGAGCCATCCGGTGTGCGTTGTTGGGTGCGTCCGCAACCTGAATTGAGCTTTCAGCTAGTGTACCCGTGGGGAGCGGCGGTAGTCTGCGGGTACTGGCAAGGTACTCCCGGGGGTTTCTCAAGGTGACTGGCGGAAGTCCCCTTGAGCGCCCTTCTTCCGCCGACTTCTTGGGCGCGCAAGAAGTCGGCCCGCTCGCCGGGGCGGGTCCCGGCAATCTATGCCGCCGCAGGCGGCTCCCCTAAAGCGCCCCGGAGGGGCGCGAAAAAGGCCGTCCGTCCGCAGGGCGGAAAATCGAAAACCGCCGCCGGGGCGGGCCCCGGCAATCCCCGCAAAATCCGCGCCGCTTTATGAGCGGCAGCCCAAAAAGCCTCCGCCGCGCAGGCGGCGGAAAAGGAGAAGATCATGGCAGTCAAAGTTGGAATGGTATCCCTCGGATGTTCAAAGAACCAGGTGGACGCGGAACTGATGCTCGCGCTGATCGTGCAGGGCGGGTACGAGCTTTGCGCCGACGCGCAGGCGTGCGACGTGGTGATTATCAACACCTGCGGGTTCATCGAGGACGCGAAGCGGGAGAGCATCGAGACGATCCTCGAGTTCGCGCAGATGAAGGAAGCGGGGAAGATTAAGGCGGTCGTCGTGACCGGATGCCTGGCCGAGCGGTACCGCGAGCAGGTGGCGATGGAGATCCCCGAGGCGGACGTGGTGCTCGGCATCGGGCGCAACGCGGAGATTATCCGGGCGATCGAGGACGCGCTCGCGGGCAAAAGGACGGTCGCCTTCGGGGAGAAGGACGCCCTGCCGCTCGAAGGGGAGCGTATCCTTGCCAACGAACCCTTTTACGCCTATCTCAAGGTGGCGGACGGGTGCGACAACCGCTGTTCCTACTGCGCCATCCCGCTTATCCGCGGGGATTTCCGCAGCCGCCCGATGGAAAAGATCGTGGAGGAAGCAAAACGGCTTGCCGCGCGAGGCGTGACTGAACTGAACGTTGTGGCGCAGGACACCACGCGGTACGGCGAGGACCTCTACGGCCGGCTGGCACTGCCCGAGCTGCTCGAGGAGCTCTGCAAAATCGACGGGGTCCGGTGGGTGCGCATCCTCTACTGCTATCCCGACCGGATCACCGACCGCCTGCTCGACGTGATGGCGCGGGAGGAGAAGATCGTCAAATACATGGACGTGCCCATCCAGCATGTGAGCGGCCGGATTTTAAAGCTCATGAACCGGCGCGGCGGCGCGGAGAGCCTTGCGGCGCTGATGGAAAAGATCCGCTTGAAGGTGCCGGGGGTGGTGCTGCGCACGACGCTGATCACCGGATTCCCGACCGAGACGGAGGAGGAGTTTACCGAGCTGTGCGAATTTATCCGTGCGGTACACTTCGAGCGGCTCGGCTGTTTTGCCTATTCCGCCGAGGAGGACACGCCCGCGGGGGAGATGGACGGGCAGATCGACGAAGAGGTCAAAAGACGGCGCGCGCAGGTTGTCATGGAGCAGCAATATGATATAATGGAGGAAGTGAACCGCGCGCAGCTGGGCAAGACGCTGACGGTGGCGGTCGAGGGACGCGAGGGAAAGCTGTGGTACGGCCGCAGCTATATGGACGCGCCCGACATCGACACAAAGGTCTTTTTCACGAGCGGGCGCAAACACCTGCCGGGCGACTACGTCGAGGTCATGATCGACGGGGTCGAGCAGTATGATTTAAAGGGAAGGGCTCTGGACTGATATGAACCTGCCAAATAAACTCACCGTCCTGCGCATGGCACTGATTCCGGTGTTTCTGGTCTTCCTGCTGGCGGACGGGATTCCGCACGCCTATCTGTTCGCGGCGGTCGTTTTTGCCGCCGCCTCCTTCACCGACTATCTCGACGGGCACATCGCCCGCCGGGACGGGCTCGTCACCAATTTCGGCAAGCTCATGGACCCGCTCGCGGATAAGCTGCTCGTCTTTTCGGCGCTCATCTGCTTCATCCCCAAGGGCCGCGCGTCCGCGCTCGCGGTGTTTATCATCCTCGCGCGGGAACTGCTCGTCACCTCGGTGCGCCTCATCGCCGCCGAACAGGGACGCGTCATCGCCGCCGATATCTGGGGCAAGCTGAAGACCGTCTTCCAAATCATCTGGGTGCTCTATACCCTGCTGGCCATGTGGGTCACGTGGAGCCTGCTGCCTCCGTCGCCCGAGTCCTATTCGGTATGGTTTTTCATCGGGGACGTGGTGCTCCAGGCGGTCGTCGTGCTGCTGACCGTCCTTTCGGGGGTCAACTACGTGTGGAAAAACCGCGACCTGCTCTCCGACGTGAAATAACCCCTTGCAAGTTTCACACAAATATGGTATGGTTTGCATATAGTAGATCAATACTGCGTTGACCGGGAGAAGTACCCGCAACACCCCGCGACAGAGAGAACGCGCCGTCGGCTGCAAGCGCGTTTCGCGGCAGGCTGCGTGGGAAATGCGCCCGCGAGCACGCGGCCTGAACGGGGCTTTCCCAATTAGGGCTGCGCGTATCCCGCGTTAAGGGAAAAGGGTGTCAGCCCTGAGCGAGAAATCGAAGTGGAACCGCGGAATATCCGCCTTCGTTTGGCCAAGTGCCGGACGGGGCGGTTTTTATTTTGCATCTACGGATTCATAACAGCCTTTCTGGGAGGTATGATAAGGATGTTTGACGCGATTAAAAAGGATGTCCGGGCCGTCAGGGAACGCGATCCGGCGGCGCGCAACAGCTTTGAGGTGCTGCTGCTTTCGAGCGGTTTGCACGCCATCATGATGCACCGCCCCGCGCACTGGCTCTATGAGCACAAGGCCTATCTGCCGGCGCGCTTTCTCAGCCAGTTTTCCCGGCTTCTGACCGGCATCGAGATACACCCCGGCGCGAAGATCGGCCAGGGAGTCCTGATCGACCATGGTATGGGGGTCGTCATCGGCGAGACCGCCGAGGTCGGCGACGGCTGCACGATCTACCAGGGGGTCACCTTGGGCGGCACGGGCAAGGACAAGGGCAAACGCCATCCGACGCTCGGCAAAAATGTGACGGTCGGCTGCGGCGCCAAGATTCTGGGGCCGTTCAAGGTCGGCGACGGCGCGAAGGTCGCGGCCAACGCCGTGCTGCTCGAATCGATCCCGCCCGCCTCCACGGCGGTGGGCGTTCCGGCGCGCATCGCGCGGGTGGGCGGCCGCAAGCCCAACACCCTCGACCATGTCCACCTGCCCGACCCGGTCGCGCAGGAGATCTGCAAGCTGCAATTCGAGCTTGACCGGCTCGAAAAGCGCATCCGCGAGCTCGAAAAGGAACAGGCGGCGGCCCCGGCGGACGACCGGGTGCGCGTCCCGCAGGAATAGACGGGTTCTTCCGCCAGCGACGGCCGCGGAGGCGCCGCACGGCCGGGCGGCGGGCCCGCCGCGCGGTGCGCGGCGTTCGGCTCCCCGAAGGGGAGCCGCCGGCGCCGTCCGAAGGACGGCGCGGCCCGCCGCCTCATGCGCGCCCCGCGTCCCCACCTCAACAACACGGAAAAGGAGAGCAGAAAAGATGAAGATTTACAATACGTTGACGCGCCGCAAGGAGGAGTTCGTGCCCCTTGAGCCGGGGAAGGTGAAGATGTATGCCTGCGGGCCGACCGTCTATAACTTCATCCACATCGGCAACGCGCGGCCGATCTGCGTGTTTGACACGCTGCGCCGCTATCTCGAATACCGGGGCTATGACGTGACCTTCGTGCAGAACTTCACCGATATCGACGACAAGCTCATCAACAAGGCCAACGAGGAGGGCGTGACCGTCCGGGAGGTGGCCGAGCGGTATATCGGCGAATACCTGACCGACACCGAGGGGCTGGGCATCCGTCCCGCGGACATCCACCCGCGCGCGACCGAGAACATCGATACGATCATTGGAATGGTCAAGACGCTTGTGGACCGTGGGTATGCCTATGAACGGGACGGCAGCGTCTATTTCCGTTCGCGTAAATTTGGCGAGTACGGCAAGCTCTCCCACCAGCCGCTGGAGGATCTGGAGGCGGGCGCGCGCATCGACGTGAGCGACGTCAAGGAGGACCCGCTCGACTTTGTGCTGTGGAAGGCGGCCAAGCCGGGCGAACCGAGCTGGACTTCGCCGTGGGGCGAGGGCCGTCCTGGCTGGCATATCGAGTGCAGCGCGATGATCCGCAGACACCTGGGGGACACGATCGACATCCACTGCGGCGGCCAGGACCTCATCTTTCCGCATCACGAAAACGAGATCGCCCAGAGCGAGTGCTGCACAGGGACAACCTACGTCCGCTACTGGATGCACAATGGCTATATCAACGTCGACAACCGTAAGATGAGCAAGTCGCTCGGCAACTTCTTCACCGTGCGGGAGGTCGCGGATAAATTCGGCTATGAGCCGATCAAATTCATGATGCTCCAGGCGCACTACCGCAGCCCGATCAACTATTCGCTCGAGGTGATCGAGCAGTGCCAGTCGGCGCTTTCCCGCCTGCACAACTGCCGAGACGGACTGGACTTCGCGCTGAAAAACGCCTGCGACGCCCCGACCGAGGGGGAGGACGCCTTCCGCGCGCAGGCGGACGCGCGTGTGGCGCAGTTCGTCGAGGCGATGGACGACGACCTCAACACCGCCGACGGCATCGCGGCCCTCTTCGAGCTTGCGCGCGACTGCAACACCTTCTTTGGGAACAACACCCGCTCGAAGGGGATCGTTGAATACGCGATCCAGAAGTTTGACGAGCTGTGCGGCGTGCTCGGCCTGCTCTATGGCCGCGGGGCGGACGACCTCGACGCCGAGGTCGAAGCCCTGATCACCGAACGCCAGGCGGCCCGCAAGGCGAAGGATTTCGCCCGGGCGGACGCCATCCGCGACCAGCTCACCGCCATGGGCATCCTGCTCAAGGACACGCCGCAGGGTGTCCAGTGGAGCAGGAAGTAGGTGCCGCTCGGGGAGCGGCGGAGGTTGTCGGTGGTCGACCGACGGCGGTCCTTAGGCATACCGCTCAGTGAGCGGTATAGTTTGCCGGGTCCCGCCCCGGGGTGGTTTTAGATATTCCGCCCGGGGGTCGGAGGGCCTGTCGGTAGTCGACCGACAGCGAGTTCCTTTCTTGCTTGCCCAAGAAAGGAACCAAAGAAGGGCACGAGGGGCTGCGCCCCCTTGACCCCCGCGCCGCCTCCGGTTGGCCTTCGGCCAAAGTCGGCGGCGCCCTGCCACGGATCAATGGGCAGGTGTGCAGCATCCCGCCCGCCGCCGCGCCGCGGGCGCAATGCCTCTGCCGGCGAGCCCCCGGAACCGTACCGGGGGTGCTTCCGGGGAGGCACGGCCGTTTTTGCGTGGCGCGCAGCGCCCACGGGGAGGCGGAAAACTGCGCGGCTTCGCCGCGCACGCGCGCAGGGCGCGCGAACGCCCGGAACGGGCGTTGTTTTCCGCCGTGCATCCCCGGCGAGTCTTCCGACAGCAGGATTGTTGGGTGCAGCGGCACCAGCCTTCTACCCGCGGCTGAGTGGACGTGAGCGGAGGGGGGATCCTCAAGGGGGGCGAGCTTTGCGCCCGGTCTTCTTCAAGTGAGCCCCCCTTGAGCACCCTTCTTTCGTCCATTTCTTGGGCGAACAAGAAATGGACCCGCCCGCCGGGGCGGGACCCGGCAATTTCTGCCGCCGAAGGCGGCTCCCCTTAGCCCTCCAAAGGAGGGCGATAAAAGCCCCTCCGCCCCCCGGGCGGAAGGCGATTACGATTCGTTATGAGTAAAACGCATAAAACTGCGCCTTTGGCTAGCATCGTGCTATCATACTAGCGAGGTGATCGCCATGTGCTATCCAAGGCTGCGCGCGTTGCGGGAGGAATCCGGTTTGGGACAGGCAGAGACTGCAAGGATACTGGGCATTGACCGGCGGACCTATGTGCGCTACGAGGAAAAAACGCGGCGCATCCCTTTGCGGATTGCGGTGAAGTTCGCCGCCTTTTATGGCGTGACGATCGACTATCTGGTGGGGCGCAGCGACAGGCGCGCATCCGCCCCGCAGGGATGAACAGGGCGTTCCATATCGGCGGGCTCGTGTGGTTCGCCGCCGTTCTTGCGGCCGGGACGTTCGGCTGGGACCCGCTTATCTGCGCGGGGATCGGGGCCGCTGTCTTTGCCGCGCTGCTCCTGAAAGGCAGGCTGCCGCTGTGGACCTATTCCGCGGCGGCGGCCTTTTGCGCCTGTATGCTCTCGCTGGCGGTTTATCACGCGCTGGCCGTGGAGCCCGCCGCGCGCTGGGAGGGGACGCGGCGGGTGCGTGCGGTGGTGACCGACCGCGCGGATTACGGCAGCTACGCCCGGCTGTCCCTCACGGCGGACCGCGAGGGGATGCCCGCGGGCCTTTCGGGCGCGCGGATTCAGGTGAGCGCGCCCGCCGCGCTTGCGGTTGCCCCCGGCGATGTGGTAGAATGGGAGTTAAAGCTGGAGGTCCCCGAAGCGGAACGGGAACGCCTTTGGGCGGACGGCTTCCGCTTCCGGGGGACGGTCTCCGGCGCGCCCGCCGTTGTGGGGGAGCGGCCCGGCGGCCTGCGGGTGGCGCTCGCGGAATACCGCGCGGGCATCCGCCAAAATATCCTGCACGAGCTTCCCAACGAATACGGCGAGCTGCTCGCCGCGCTCGTGACGGGCCGTACCGAGGGGCTTTCCCCCGAACTGCGTTACGACTATTCCCGCGCGGGGATTTCCCACCTGCTGGCGGTGTCCGGCCTGCACCTTTCCGTTTTCGTCGCGCTCATCGACGCGCTGCTTGCCGCCTGCTTCCTCTCGCGGCGGCAGCGGGGCATCGCGGAGATCGCGGCCGTCCTCTTCCTCATGGGCCTCACCGGTTTTTCCCATTCGGTCGTGCGCGCGGGCGTCATGCTGATCGTCTGCCGCGCCGCGCTGCTTTGCGGCCGCGATTCCGACACGCTCAATTCCCTCGGGTTTGCCGTCGTTCTGATGCTGCTCTGCAACCCCTACGCCGCGTTCAGCACGGGGCTTCAGCTCTCCTACCTCGCCACAATGGGCATCGCCGCCGCATCCGGCCCGATGGCCGGATGGTTTTCCAAACGCCTGTGCGGGGTCGGCGGCTTCACGCTCGAGGAGACCCGCCCGAAGGCTTACGCGCTCCTCTCGATGCTGTCCGCGACCCTCTGCGCCCAGCTGTTTACCGCGCCGGTGCTCTGCTGGCGGTTCGGCCAGATATCCCTTGTGTCGCCGCTCGTCAACCTGATCGTCGCGCCCGCGGTTCCCTTCGCCCTCGCGGGCGGGCTGCTCTGCGGGTTCGCGGGGTTCCTCCCCGTGCTTGCGGTCCCGGCGCGGTTCTTCGGGCTTGTGGGCGGCGTGTCCGTCCGCGCGATCACCGAGACGGCCCAGTGGTGGTCACGGTTCCGGTTTGCAGCCCTGCCGCTTCGCAGCGACTGGCTCGTGCTGTGGATGGGCGCCTGCCTGCTGGGCGGCGCGGTCCTGGCCGCGCTGCGGGTGAAGCCGGCCGTCAGGCGGCAGGCCGCCGCGCTGTCGGCGCTGGCGCTCACGGCGGGCGCGTTTTCCCAGTCGCTGGCGTGGGGGAACACGATGGAGATCGCCCTGCCGGAAAACGGCTCTGCGGTCGCCGTGGCCTATCATGGACAGGGCGCGCTGATCGGCGTTCCCGATTCCCTCTACGAGGCGCGGAACCTGCGCGCCTTCTTCCGCGACCACGGGGTGGAGCGGATCGACCTGCTGGCCGCGCGCCGGGAGGCGGACCTGCGTTCCAACCCCGCGCTGCTCCTTTTGGGGGAGGTGCCCGCCGACGCCGCCTTTGGGCTGGACGGGACCTACGGGTTTTCGGCGGAGCTGTTCGGGTGCGCGGGGCTTGCCGCCGAGGGGCGGGACGCGGAGACCCTGCGGCTCGAGGCGGGGAACCTGCGCATCGTCAAGGAGTTCACCCAGTCCCCGCAGGAGGCGGATCTGCTCGTCAACGCGAAAAACGAGCTGGTCGCCGCGCCCGGCGTGGCGGTCAAAACGAACGACCGGTATTTCGGCAGCGTGGTGGTCACGCTGCGGATTCCATAGAAGAAAGGGGGGCGCGCCGTGCGCTTCCAGATGGAGAGCGATTTTGCCAAGCACGTCAAGGGCCCCGAGCTCGAGCGGGTCTACCTGCTCCACGGCACCCAGCCCTACCTGATTGCGAACTATGAAAAGCTGCTCGTCAAAAAGGCGCTGGGCGGGGAGTTCAACGACTTCAACCTCCACCGCTTCGAGGGGGACAGCCTCGATTTGCAGGCGTTTTACGACGCGGTGGAGTCGCTGCCCTTCTTTTCGGAGGGGCGGTGCGTGACCCTCGACCTCGACCCGGACAAGCTGGACGCCGGGCAGCTCGACGAGCTGTGCGGGGTGCTGGCGGACCCGCCGCGCACGACGACGGTGGTCATCACCGTCAAGAACCCGCCCGCTAAAAGGGAGAAGCTCGCCAAGCTCGTGAAGGCGTGCGACGGCGCGGGCTGCGTCGTCGAGCTGGGCAGCCGCAGGAGCAGCGACACGCTGCGCTTTTTGCGTGACCGCGCGCAGAAAAACGGCTGCGAGCTGGAAAGCGCGGTGGCCTCCTACATGGTCGAGCGGTGCACCGACGACTTGCAGTTGCTCGCCACCGAGCTCGACAAGCTGTGCGCCTACGTGGGCGGGGGCAGGATCGAGCGCGCGGACGTCGACGCGGTCGTGACGACGGTTTTGCAGGCGAAGGTGTTCGACCTCTCCAAAGCGATCCTGCGGGGGCGGTTCGACGCGGCGATGGAGCTGGTCGACCAGCTCATCTACCTGCGGGAGCCCGCGGGTAAGGTGCTGGCGGTGCTGTCGGGGGCGTTCTGCGACCTCTACCGCGGCTTTGCGGCGCGGCAGGCGAACGTCCCGGCGGAGCGCGCGGCGGCGGAGCTCGGCTATGCCAAAAACCGCACCTTCGCGATCAAGAACGCGATGAGCGACAGCGGCGGCTATACGGCCGGGCAGCTCGGGAAGATGCTGACGCTGCTCGCCGACGCGGACATGCGCCTCAAGAGCACGGGCGGGGACGACCGGGTCGTGCTTGAGGAAACGATCACCAAACTATTTTTACTGACGGGGAAGCGAGCGGGATGATCAAATTAAAGCAGGCGGTGATCGTCGAGGGAAAATACGATAAGGCGAAGCTCTCGTCGCTCGTCGACGCGACGATCGTGACGACCGACGGGTTCGACGTCTTCCGCGACAGGGAAAAGCTCGCCTACATCCGCGCGCTCGCGGAGAAAAACGGCGTGATCATCCTGACCGACTCCGACGCGGCGGGCTTCCGCATCCGCGCGCACATCGCCGGCGCGGTCGACCCCGAAAAGATCATCCATGTGTATATTCCGGACATCTTCGGCAAGGAGCGGCGCAAGGCGCAGCCCTCCGCCGAGGGCAAGCTCGGGGTGGAGGGGATGCCCGCCGGGGTGCTGCTCGACGCGCTGCGGCGCGCGGGCGTGGCCGTGGAGGGGCAGGACGCCCCCGCCCCGGCAAAGCGCGCCGCGCCCGTCACCAAGGCGGATCTCGTCGAGTGGGGGCTGTCCGGCGGGCCGGACAGCGCCGGCAGGCGCCGCCGTGTGCTCGCCGCGCTCGGCCTGCCCGCGCGCATGAACGCCAACGCGATGCTTTCGGCAATCAACGCCCTCTACACCCGCGGGGAGTTCCTCGCCTTCCTGGAGACCCACTGACCCCGCCCAAACCAACGAAAGGGGGTGCGCGGACGTGCATCTCGACAGCCTCTCCTTCGTCTACCTGTTCCTGCCGCTGACGATCGCCGTCTGCCTCATCAGCCCCATGCGCTGGCGTCCGGCGGTCCTGCTCGCCTTTTCCGCCCTCTTTTACTGGTGGCTCGAGGGGGAGAACCTCCTGCTGCTCGCGGGCATCGTCCTCTTCGACTACCTGATGGGCCGCCTGCTTGAACGCGCCTCCAAGATGCCCCGCCTGCGCCGGGGAATCATGATCTGCTCGGCGGTCAAAAGCGTGGCGATCTTCCTGCTCTACGGGGCGCTCGGCCCGGTCTGGGGCGCGCATTTCCCGCTCGGGCTCGGAGTGGTGGCGCTCACCTCCTGCGGCTATGTGATCGACTGCTATTTCGGCTACACCTACGCCGAGCGCAACCTGCCCGCGCTCGCGCTGATGAACCTCTTCTTCCCCCGGCTCTACGCCGGGCCGCTCGTCTATCACAACAAGCTCATGCCCCAGGTCAAGGGGATGCGCATGACGCTGGAGCGGGCGGGGGAGGGCGGCAGGCTCTTCCTCGTCGGCCTCGGCAAAAAGGTGATCATCGGGGACGCGGTCTACGAGCTCTACAGCTCGCTGCGCGGGATGCCCGCCCTCAATATGACGGCGCTTTCGGTGTGGACGATGGTGGTGACGCTCGCCTTCTCGGTCTATTTCATCTTTTCCGGTTACTGCGACATGGCCAAGGGGATCGGGCTGGTCTTCGGCGTGGAGCTGCCCGACAACTTCCACTACCCCTACCAGGCGACGAGCGTCAACGACTTTTTCGCCCGCTTCAACATCACCGTCAACCGCTACATCCGCCGCTATGTCTACATCAACCTCGGCGGCGCGCAGGGCAGCGTGATTTCCGGCGTGTTCAACATCCTGCTCGTCACCATCCTGATGGGGCTGTGGTTCGGCATCAGTTTAAACCTTTTACTTTGGGGCGTCTATTTCGCGGCGTTCGTCATCTTTGAGCGCTATTTCCTCAGCCGCTATATGGACGGGATCCCCACCCTCTTCCGGTGGCTCTATACCACTCTCGTCGTGCTCGTCTCCTTCGCGTTCTTTTCGGGCGGCACGCCGGGGCAGTCGCTCGGGTTCCTCAAAATGATGTTCGGCGTGGGGGGCTTCGCCACCCTCGAGAGCAGCAAGAGCGTGCTCTACCTGCTCGCCTCCCACTACCTCGTGCTCATCCTGGCGGCGGTGTCCTCGACGGGGCTGGTCGGCTGGTTCGCGGGCCTGTGGAAGAAGCACCTGCCGCGCACCTACGGCGTCGCCTCGGCGGTCTTTACCGCCGCGCTGCTGGTCGTGACGACCGCCTACCTGCTGTAGCGGGAGGCAAAAATTCTCTGAAAGGGGGAACCGCGCATGAGCAAAAAACTTTCGGGCGTCGTCTTTCTGGCGGCGGTCTTCGCGGTGCCGCTCTTTTTGCTGCTGCGCGGCGGCGGACGGCCGCTGTGGGACGCGGTGGCCGGAGAGTCGGGGACGTTTGCGAAGCTCGAGCAGGCGTTCGCGGAGCAGTTCCCCTCCTCCGACGCGCTGCGCCGCCTGCAGGTCTCCCTCAACTATATGGGGGGCGGCAAGGAGCAGAACGGCGTCTTCATTTCGGGCGATTCGCTGACCCTCGACGTGCAGCCCAAGAGCCTGTCGGTCATCAACGACAACACGCTCGCGATGATCGACTTTGCGGACGACTACCAGATCCCCAGCTACGTGATGCTCATCCCGACGGCCTGCGCCGTCCAGCAGGGCAAGGTGCCCTACGACAGCATCGCGCCCCTCTATAACCAGCCGCAGCTCATCGACGACGTCTACCGCCGCGTCTCGGGGCATGTGACGGCGATCAACGTCTACCCGACCCTCTTCAACCACCAGGACGAATACATCTACTACAACACCGACAACACCACGACGGGGCTGGGCGGCTTCTATATCTATACGGCGGTGGCCAAAAAGCTCGGCCTGCGCCCCCGCGCGCTCGAGGATTTTTCCATCGAGCACATCGACTACGACTATTACGGCGATCTCTACGCGCTCTCCCCCTACCGGGAGGTGTCGCCCGACCGGGTGTCGGTCTACAACTACAACTCCCAGTACCAGCGCAGCTACACCGTCACCCACTACAGCGCCGACGGGACCTCCCGCCGCTACTACACCCTCTACCCGAAATTCAAAAAGGAGCTCGGCGGCACGATGGACATCCCGCTCGGCGGGATCTCCCCGGTGATCGACATCGACATCGGCAATCCCTCCTACATCAACCGGCTGCTGATTTTCGGCGACCGCTCGGTGCAGAGCTACCTGCCCTTCCTGCTGATCTACTACGAGCAGGTGACCTTTGTGGACACCGCCACCGCCACGCCCGAGCTGCTCCAAAGCCTCAGGCTCGGCCGCTACAACCAGGTGCTCTTCGCCTTTTCGGTGGACAGCTACGTCTCCGCCGACCAGCTCTCCCTGCTCTCCGAGCTGCCCGCGCCGCCGGGCCGCCAGTCTTGACGAATCGGTCCGCTTGGGGTATGATAGGAGGGCGGAATCTGCCGCAGTGGCGGAATCGGCAGACGCAAGGGACTTAAAATCCCTCGGGGGCAACCCCGTGACAGTTCAAGTCTGTTCTGCGGCACCATTTCCTGTGGGTTGGCTCTCAGACCGCATCTTAAGGATGTGGACTGGGAGCCTTCCTTTTTTATATTTTAAAGGGGCCAGGGCTGGTTCCGTTTTTTGTCCCGATTGGGGGCCTGAAAAATATGGGACCCCGGCCTTTTCAAGGAAAAGGCCGGGGTCCCTGTGCTTTTGCGGCGGGGGCTAGGCTTTCGGCCGCTCATAGAGGAAGCCGTATTCCGCGAAATCCTGGTTCAGCATGGTCTTGCCGCGCTTGAGGTTCTCGTTGCGCAGGCTGTCCAGGATGTGGCGCATGGTGACGGGGCCGTCCTCCTCCGCGGCGAGGAAGGCGGCGTTCAGGGCGATATTCTTGATTGCGCCGCCCGCCAGCTCGAACCGCCGGGCAAGGTAGCCGAAGTCCACTCCGCTTGACGGCGCCGTTTCGGGCAGGCAGGCCCGCCAGAGCTCCTCCCGCTGGGCCTCGCCGGGAAGCTGGAACTCCACCACATAGCGCATCCGGCGCATGAACGCCTCGTCGATGTTTTTTTTCAGGTTGGTGGCCAGAAGGACCACGCCGTCGTAGTCCTCGATCCGCTGGAGGATGTAGGACACCTGGATGTTGGCGAAGCGGTCGTTGGCCTCCTTGACCTCGCTGCGCTTGCCGAAGATGGAGTCCGCCTCGTCGAAGAAGAGCAGCACGTTCGACTTTTCGGCGGTGGCGAAGACCTGTTCCAGCCGTTTTTCGCTCTCGCCGATGTACTTGTCCACCACCTGCGAAAGGTCGACCCGGTAGAGCGCCAGCCCAAGGATGGAGGCGAGAATGTTGGCGGCCATCGTCTTGCCGGTGCCGGGAGGCCCTGCGAACAGCACCGACACCGCCTTGCCGTAGGGGTATTTGCTCTCCAGCCCCCACTCGTCGTAGACCTGGTGCCGGCGGAGCACATGGGTGCAGACATGGCGCAGCATCCGCTTCTGGTCCTCGGGGAGCTTGAGGTCGTCGAGGGTCCAACCCTGCGGCACCTGTACGATCTTGCCCGAGACCGCGCGCGGCAGCGCCATGTAGCAGGCGCCGGAAACGGTCGCCGCGTCGACCGGTTCCCCGGCGCGTTCGAGCCGCGCAAGCTGCCGAACCGCCTTGCCGATGTCCCGGGGACTGGTCTTGTAGGTGGCGGCGTAGCGGGTGAAATCCCCCTCGGCCTTTAGGCCGTAGTATTCCCAGAAGCCCTGCCAGAGCGCGATCCGGTCCGCGCGGGTACAGGGCGGCAGATCGAACCTGACGGTGTGGCGGTCGGTGTAGGGGAGCAGCGCGAAGCCGGGGTCGGTGCAGAGGAAGACGGGCGTTTCCAGGTCTCCCAGCGGCTCCAGGCAGCAGCGCAGGAACCGCCGGGGCGCCCGCTCGTCGTCCGCTGACACGAGCCCGTGGAAGCAGAGCGCGTCCCCGTAGAGGACGGCCTCCCGCCGGATGAGGCGCAGCAGGGAGGCGCACGGCCCCTCCTCCGGTTCCATCAGGCGTTCGGCGTCCGCGAAGAGGACGCCGAAGCCGAGCCGGGCCGCCGCCGTCTGAAGCAAAAACCGCTTGCCCGCGCCGGGCCCCCCGGTGATCTGGATGCAGGCGCCGCCGGCCAGCTCCCCCGCTTCCTCGGCGGCGGCCAGCCGTTTCAGCTCGCCGATCAGGCGGTCCGGCAGCTCGGGGCGTGCAAAGAACGGGTGAAGCGGCTCCGCCGGGGAAAAGCGGCGGCAGATTCCCGCAAGCGCCTCCGGCAGGCGGTTCCCGCCGCCGAGCCAGTCGATCAGCCGCCCGTCCGCCTCGAGCGGCGCGCGGTAATCGGGCGACGGCGATCCCTCCGTCCACAGCAGTTCCCCCAGCGCGCGGGAGGACTCCTCCAGCCGGTCCGGGGCGAAGGCATACCCCTCGCCGCCGAGGAGCTGCGCGGCGCTTTCCACCGTGACCGCGCCGATGTGGGCGTGTTCCCGCAGGTAGACCGCCGTCTCGGGGTAAACATGGACGGCCACGCAGAGGCCGAAGGCCAAAAGCGCCGCGTCCGCCCCCTCCAGCAGCTCGTGAACGCGGCTGAAGCGGGCTTCGGAGATTTCCCACAGGGCGTCCCGCTCCGGCTCCCGGACGGGCAGGGCGAGCCGCCCCCCGCCCTGCGGACGGAGGAGCGGCTCCAATTCGGCGATTACCCGCCGGGCGTATAATTCGCAGTAGGACATGCGGTTCCCTCACAGTCTTGGCGGGAATTTCCGGCGGGGCGGCTACGTCCCGCGGATTTTGCTCCAGAGCTTCTTGAAGGGGTTGCGCGACTTCTTTTTCGGGGCGGGGGCGGCCTCCCCGGACGAGCCGAGCCAGCGGCTCATGACCTCCTGCTGGCGCTCGGTCATGGGCTCGGCGGCCCCGGTTTTCCAGTGCTTCGCGGATAGGTAGCCCGGGGAGACGTAGCGGGATTCCTCAGCAGGGGCGGCCTCCGTGGGTGCGGCTGCCGCCGGCTGGGCCAGCGCCCGTTCCTCATCGGACAGTTTCCCCATCACCTCCGGCCGCACGGCCGGCATGCCGGTCTGCAAAACCCTTTGACGGATGCTCTCATATCTTCCAATAAAAGGACGGAGTTCCTCCGGGATCTGCTCGATGTCAATCCGGCGGAGGTCCTCGCCTTTTGAAAGGATCGCAGCGGCTTTTGTCATCATCGAACTCTGGCTCTCAATATTATCATTGGCCTTATTATAGATTCTTTGCGCCTCTTTTGGATCCTTGTGCTTGGAAAAGATATCATTTCTGCGCTTCATCCCGGCGGGCGCGGTCGGATCCAAACCTTTTACAGCCAGCGTACCCATCATATACTGGCTGAAATGGGAGTCCCCCGGCTGCGCCTGATCTGTTTCCCTGACTCTGTCGTAATTGGCGCCGCCCTCGTTCGCGAACAGGTCCCGGACATAATTCTGAAACTCTGGCTCATCCACCAGGTCGGAGACGATGTCAAAAATCTTGTCGGCGCTTTTTATTGTGGAATCGTCATAAAGAAGGCCCTTTGTGGCCAGCGCGCCGGTCCCGCCGCTGAACCGCCTCATAACATCCGCATTGGGGTCGTGCTTTTTTCCCAGCTTTTTTGCCTCGCCGCTATTGAGAAACGCATTGTAGCGGTCGAGCGCGTTTCCCATGACCGGCATATACCTTCTGTGCAGGTTATTCCCGGAACTCATGCGGGCTCCGCCTTCGAAGATGCTTTGACCCTCCTCCGGCGACATCGGCTCATACGCCGGGACCGGGGCGGCGGCTTTTTTCTTCCTGCCCAGCATCTGGGCGGGGGCGCTCTGCCCGGCGAGCGCGCCGGCGTCCGCCGGGCCGGCAGATGTGAGGTCCCCGGACGCGAAGGCCGCGCCCGCGCGGTCGGCCGCCGCCTCGAAGGACGGCTCCTCCAGCACCCCGCCGGTCATCGGGACCTCGCCCTCGGCCTGGCTGCGCACATGCTCAAGCTCGTGCCCGAGCACCATGCGTCCCTCCGCCGTTCCGGGCGTGAACTCGCCCGGCGCGAAGGAGATCACGTTTCCCCGCGCGACGGCGCGCGCGCCCATCGCCTCCACCTCGGGCGACTCCGCAAACGAAATCCGCGCCGGGTCAAGGCCAAAGGACCGGCGCACCTCCTTTTCCGTGCGCCCGTCGAGGCGCAGCGGCTTCGGGGCCGGGGCCTTCTTTTCCTGCGTTGCTGTGGTCATCGGCATACCGTTCTCTCCTTTCGGGGCGCGGATTAATTCCCGCGGATTTTGCTCCAAAGCCGCTTGAAGGGGTTGCGCGACTTTTTCGGGGCGGCGGGGGCGGGAAGAGGGTTGCTCTCCTTTTGCAGGCCGCCCATGATGTCGGCCCACGCCCGGGTCATCTCCTTGTTGCCCTTGTGTTTTTCCATCATGAGGCGGGCCTGCTTCATCCGCTGGTCAAGGCTCATCTCATTTGCGTCGCTCTGCCCGGGCAGCTCG
Source organism: Anaerotruncus sp. (assembly GCF_057433415.1). Taxonomy (NCBI): domain Bacteria; kingdom Bacillati; phylum Bacillota; class Clostridia; order Eubacteriales; family Oscillospiraceae; genus Anaerotruncus; species Anaerotruncus sp. Next base: position 26,719 of record NZ_DBMDHH010000027.1, read on the forward strand.
GCGGACATGTAGTTCGGCGCGGTCTTCTCGCCCCCGGGCGAGAAATGATAGGGCGCCGCCTCAGGGGCCGGGGCAGGAAGCTCGAGCCCCGTCTTTTCGAGGATTTCCGGGCGGATATTGGGCGCGCCGATACTCCACACCTTGTCATAATACGGAATAAACGCCTGAAAAGCGGGCCACAGTTCCGGGGCCATCATGGATTGAAAATCGGCGTCTCTGTCGTTCTCAGAAAGCCATTCCGAAAAGAAATTGCCCACCTGTCCCGCGTCGCCCGCAATATTGGCGGGATGGTTGCGGGAATCAAAGGAATCCGCAGGCACGGCGGATCTCATGGCCTGCCCGTTCACCACGCCCGTCATACGCGCAAGCACGTCGGTCATGAAATACCCTTTCGGGGACTGGTCGGTGGCGCCAAAATTTCCGCCCATATTTGCAAACGTGTCCTTGATAAAGCCCTGTACCTCCGGGTCGTCCAGATGGGGCATGATCATCTGAAACATTTTTTCGCTGACAGCCGCGCTCTCAGCGGAATACTTGGAAGCACCGCCTTCAAAGGTGTGCCGCTCACCGCCCATTTTTTTGAGCGCGGCGACCTTTTTGATGAGATCTTTTGACTGATCCCGGAAGGGGGCCATGACTTCCGGCAGACCGGCTTCCTTCATAATTGGGTTTGCGCTCGCTCTGGTTCCGCCTTCAAAAATTCCCTTTGCATTCTCTGGAGAGTAGCCTCTCCATTTTTCGCCCGCTTTTCTTGCACGCGCTTGGGGAATTTGTATGTCGCGGATTTGATCCACATAGCTCTTTTTTTTCATCTGCGCGGGGGCGCTGTGCCCGGCGAGCGCGCCGGCGTCCACCGGCCCGGCGGCTGTGAGGCTTCCGGACGCGAAGGCCGCGCCCGCGCGGTCGGCCGCGGCCTCGAAGGACGGCTCCTCCAGCACCCCGCCGGTCATCGGGACCTCGCCCGCCGCCTGGCCGCGCACATGTTCGAGCTCGTGCCCGAGTACCGCGCGCCCCTCCGCCGTCCCGGGCGCGAACTCGCCCGGCGCGAAGGAGATCACGTTTCCCCGCGCGACGGCGCGCGCGCCCATCGCCTCCACCTCGGGCGATTCCCCGATCTGAAGCCGCGCCGGGTCGAGGCCGAAGGACCGGCGCACCTCCTTCCCGGTGCGCCCGTCGAGGCGCAGAGGCTTTACGGGCGCCGTCCGGGTTTTCTGTTTGTTGCTCGTCATCATTTCGGACATCCTAGTCCACCTGCCTTCCATTCATCAGCCCAGCGCGATAAATCCATCCAGCGTCCCGGCGTTCGCGGCCGCCTCACCGGGCGTGGCCAGCACGCCGGTCCCGTCCAGATAACAGTGGTCGTCCGCGCGGCTGCACGGGTTCAGGAACACCAGCCGGTGCGGGGTGCCGATCGGGCTGTAGAGCCGGATCAGCCGTTCGAGCCGCCCGGGTTCCGGAAAGCCGGGCAGGGGAGGCAGCAGCACGCAGAAACTGCCGGAGTCGCCGCCGTAGAGCCGCCCGTAGAGCGCCCGCCGCGCGGGCGGGAGGGGAATGCGCTCCCATTGGAACCGCTCCACGATGCGCGGCGGCACGCCGCATACGAGCTCCAGCACCGCCTCGAGGGCGGCGCGGGTGCCCTTCATCCCCTGGTAGAGGTCGAGGCCGGAGATGATCGTCCGCAGCTGTGCCGGGGTAAAGAGCCCGTCGCAGCAGAGCCCCAGCCAGTCCGCGAGCTCCAGAAGGCCCTCATCCGGGACCGTCTCGTAGTCGAGGCGGTGCGGCAGTTCGTCCGCGCGGCGCTCGAGGTCGAGGTAGAGGGACTGGAACACCGCGATGTAGCGGTCGAAAAAGTCGTCCTGCCGGTAGATCTCTGGAAAGTATCCGGTGAAGCTCACCCGCGGGAATTCGAGCCGCAGCCCCCGCAGCGTCCAGTCGCATTCTCCGGCCGGGTAGGCGCCCGCGTAGACCCAGACATACCGCCCGGTGAGCGAATGCAGCAGCAGATCGGTACAGTCGACGGCGCGGACGTGCCGCAGGGCGCAGAGCAGCTCCCGCTTCCGCGCGGGGTCGACGCCGGGGTCGGCCAGAAGCTCCGACAGGTCCGCGTCCCGGTCGTCCACGACCGCGTCCGGCGTGTCGGCGGCGGCCACGACCACCTCGAGGCGCACCCCCTCGAATTCCCCGTCCACCGTCAGGCGGTTGAAGGTGCAGTCCGGGTCGCGGGTGTCGAACATCCGCGTCACGTATGCCGCGGGGTTCGCCGTCTCCGCGGGATGGAGAAAGAGCTCCCCGTCCGCCTTCAGGTTGTGCGGGCACCCGCGCAGGAGGTCCCGTTTATAAAAATTGACAGCTTTCAGCGGTTCCGTCATCTGCCGTCCGCCCCTTTCCTATTCGACTTGGCGGGCGCCGGGCGCCCTATACAAATTCGATCCCCGTCTCCCAGAGGTAGGCCAGGCAGTCGGGAAGCAGCAGGATGTCCCCGTGCTCGTTTTTGCGTCCGCCCTCCCCGAGGTACTCGAGCGAGAGCTGGCTCACCGCGCGCACCGCGGGCAGCAGCTCCAGCCGGGAGAAGAGCCCGCCGTAGTCCACCCGGCGTCCGAAGACGGGGTTTTCGCTTTCGATCCAGACGCGCAGAGCCTCCAGCACCCCGTCTTCCGCGGCCCTGCCCGGATCGGCCAGGCGGATGCGCCCGTAGACGCCGACGCCCACATAGCGGGCCGGACGGACCTGCAGGTCGTTGGCCAGCATCCGGTGGCGGCCGAGGTGCGCGCGGATGATCCGCGCATAGTCCTCGCTGAGGATGGGGAGCCGCCGTTCCGATTTGGGGCGCACCGCGATCAGGATGGTGTTGACGGGCGGGGGAGCTTCGCCCGCGGCGGCGCAGTAGTCCGCCATGGGGATGACCGCCGCGTCCTCGATGAGCAGCCCCGGCGTCCCGAGCGTCAGCGCGCGGATATCCTCCGCCGTGACCGCCCGGAGCACCGCGCGCAGCTTCTCCTCCACCAGCGGCTCCAGCTCCTCCGAGGTGCAGCGGTATTCGCCGCCGCCGGCATCCTCCAGGTTTTCCGCCGTGACGCCCTCCACCGGGGTCTCCAGCCGGTTCACCTGGCCCCGGAGCACGTTGCCCCCGCCGAAGGAGGAGCGTGCCAGCTCCAGCGCCTCCACCAGGAGCCCCGCCTCGGGCTGCACGCCGTGGACGCCGTCCCCAAAGACGACCGATCCCTCGCGGCGGTCGAGCTGGAACACCCGGTCGTCGCAGCCCGCGCCGGAAAGGTCCGGGCATTCGTCGTAAATTTCAAAGGCCTGCCGCCCGTCCGGGCCGGTGCGGGAGAGCGCCAGACGCAGGCGGCAGAGGCCGTCCGGGTCCAGCGCGACCCGGCGGGAGGCGCAGCCGTCCGTCTCCCCGAGCAGCAGCGGCGCGCCGGGGCGCGCGATGGTCACGAGGACCCGGCTTCCCTTGGCCGGGACCCGGCCGAACCGCTTTTTGTGGAAGCGCACCGCGCCGTCCTCCACCGCGCAGAGGTCGTCCCCGGAGGGGCGGAAGTCCCGCCACACGACCCACTCGTCCTGCTCCCGGACCGCGACCGAGACCCGGTCCTCCGATTCCAACGCATAGCCGACCGGGAGGGAGGGCTCGCCGCGGTAGAGGAGCTCCACCGTGTGCGCGGCCGTGTCCGTCTGGACCGCAGTCCCGCAGCAGACCGCCGCCCGGCCGACGCGGGGGCGCCGGTCGTAGCAGCCCTGCCGGAGGGCGCAGCGCAGGTAATGGGCCGGCGCAAGCCGCCCGTTTTCATAAAGCGCCGTTTCACCGGACAGCCGCAGGGTGAGGAAGCCGCTCCGCAACAGTCCGCGGGTCTCGTCCGAAAGGACCTCCGCCCGCTGCCAGCCGCCGCCGTCCCGGCAGGACCACTCGAGCTGTACGAGTGAGAAATCGTCCCCGAAGGGGTTGCGACCCGTCCCGGCCACCGGGATAAACAGCCGCACCGTGCCGCCGAGCGGTTCGGCGAAGCCGAAAAACGCCTCGGCGGGGCGCGACGGCTCGTCGGTGAGGATGGGGGCGAACCCGCCGTCCGCCTCCACAAAGGGGCCGAGGTCGTAGCACCTGCCGGACTCCTCGCTGTAGAGGCGGATCAGCCGGTTGGCGCGGCCCTCGACCGCCCGCTCCAGCTCAAAGACCGTGTCTCCCGCCAGAAGCCGGGTCCCGGCGGGCAGGGAGAGCGCGGCCCCGGACGGCGCGCGGAACTCCACGCGGCAGCGCGCGGGGGAGCGGCGGGGGCGGATGCCCAGGAGCTTGAGGTAGGCAAGCCGGTGGGCCTCGCCGGTGGCGTTGATGTAATAGTTCAGGCTGTCGCACAGCCACGCGAACGCCTGGAGCGTCGTGACGCCGGAATCGTGGTCGTTGAGGTCGGTCCACTCGGGCGCCAGCACCGGCGCCATGGCGCGGGCGCGGTCCCAGAGCTTCTGATAGTCCAGATCGTCCAGCCGGGGCAGATTCAGCATCCCGGACACCTCCTATTCCCTGCGGTCCCGCAGATTGACATAGACGATGTGCTCGCCGTTCACCGCCATGGCGAAGGGGCTTTGCACGGCGGCGGCCAGCTTTTCGTCCACCGGGTATTCCCGCCCGCGGCTGCGGGCGGAAAGCGCCATCCGCGCGATGAGGATGCCGGGCCGCCGCAGCCCCAGCCAGGCGAGCAGTTGCGGCCGGGTGGGCAGCGTGCCGATCTCCCAGCCGTCCCCGTCGTAGCCGCCGGTCAGCGGGTCGAGGAAGGCGCGGATGTCGGCGAGGGTCTGCTGCTGGAGCTCGTAGGGGTCGCCGTCCGGCCCGCACTCGAGCCACACCCGCACCGAAAACCGCACGAACCGCGGCTGGCAGAGCATCAGCGTCCGCCCCTGGGGCAGGATGCCGCTCGAGGCGAGCAGCTTTTCGCGGATGGTGTCCCGCACCGCCGAAAAGATATGGCCGCCCTTTTCGTATTCCTCGATGAGCAGCGCCACGGTGATGGCGCGTTCGTCCCGCTGGCCGAGCGGCGTGACGCCCGGCAGAACCCTGATCCTCCGCACGCCGTAGCTCACGCTCGAGATGAGGTCGAAAAAGTCCTGCTCGGTGACCGCCCGGCCCCGGGTGCGCAGCAGGTTGCGGACCGAGGCGGCGTAGGCCTCCTCGGTATGCCCGTCGCAGCCGCCGTAGGCCGCCATCGGGTTCGTGGCGGAGGAGATGTAGCGGACCGATTCCTCCAGGACGGTGATCGTGTCCGGCCCCACGTTGGCCGCCGCGCCCTGGTAGCTCCGGTAATCCACCCGTACCGCGGGACCGCCCTCCTTGAGGGGGTAGGGCGCGAAGGCGTTCTTTTCGAACTCTACCGTGCCCGCGGCCAGGTCGACGCCGCAGTACCGGCCCTGCTGGCCCCGGCCGATCCGCCGGTTCCAGCGCACCCAGTTTTCCGCGTTTTCCGGATTGCCGTCCTCCTCGTTGACCCACACCTCGAGCGAGACGAGGTTCTGCTCCGCCAGCGCGATCCCCAGCGGCGCGTCCGGGTCGGCAAGGTAGAAGACCTCCGAGCTGCTGCGCCGGTTTTCCACCCGCGCCATATTGGTGAGGACCTCCCTGACCAGCGGGAGCTGTCCGGAGGGCTGCCGCCGCAGCACCAGGCGCAGCCACCAGCACTCCCGGCCGAAGAGCTCCTTCTTTACGATGTCGTCCGGCACCGGTAAAAGCAGCGTGCCCGCGTAGAGGAGGCCCCCCGTGTTGTCCACCGCCTGGAGCTGTGCAAAGCCGTCGGGCGAGAGGTACTCCGCCGTGTAGTCGAGCGCCGCGTCCTCGTCGTTCTCCACCTCGAAGTAGAGGGAGAGCGGCATTCCGCGCGGCGGCAGGTCGAAGCCGAGATACATGGCCGTGCGGCCGCACTCGTTGTTGTAGAAGACGGGGAACGCCCGGCGGGAAGCGATGGCCCCGGTGACCTCCGCCGTCTCAAAGTTGTTGCGGGTGCAGGCGTAATCGGGCGGCAGGCTGTCCTCCTCGTACCGGTAGGAGAAGGAGAGCCCCGTGATCACCGGGCAGAGCTGCACGCAGGGCATGCTGTAGAGATTGTCCGCCCGCAGGAGGCGCAGGCGCAGGCGCGGTTCCCCGTCCTCCTCGGCGATGTCGCGGGGGAGCAGGAAGGAGCACTCCACCGCGCCCTCGGTCGAGCCGTTGAAGAGCAGCGCCGCGTGTTCCTCCTCCAGAAGCCTGCGCCAGCCGCGGACGCTGCGGTATTCGAACAGCGCGTAGTCGGCGCGCACCTGCATGGGCTCCAGCCTGGGGGCCTCACGCGGCCCCTTCATGAGGAGCTTGTAGTCGATGTCGCTGACCGCCTCGGGGAGCTTGCGCTCCACCGTCTCGAATCCCAGTGAGAAGCGCATCGCCACCCGCGCGCCCCGGCGGGCGAACGCCTGGCGGCATTCGATGCCGCACTCGGCGTAGATTTCCATCGGCCCGCCGAAGGGCAGAAAGCGTCCGGCGTTCTGCGTCACGCCCGCGCAGCGCACCTCGTCGGGCGGGAGCGCCTCCCCCGCGAAGGAGAGCTGCGCCCCGCAGAGCTCGAGATCCAGCGGGCCGGGCGCGCGCACGCAGAGCACGTACCGTTCCCGGCCGCCCAGCTCCACCTTCTGCGGCGTGCAGCCGGGCAGGGAAAGCCGGATGGCGTCGCCCTGGCGCTCCACCGTCCGGAAGACGCGCTCCCCCTCCGGCTCGAGCAGGGAATAGCGCAGCTCCTTCCGGCAGAGCGTTTCGATCGCCCCGTCCAGCTTTTCGGGATCGGGGGTGCGCACCCGCAGCAGGAGCTCCAGATCCTCCAGCGCGTCGAACGCGCCGTCAAAGCCGAGCAGCAGCCGGTGCTCCGCCTCGCTTTCGCCCGAGAGGTCAAATGCCGTGAAGCTTCCCTCCGAGGCGCCCGGCGCGCCCTTGTCCAGAAGGCGCACGATCCGGTCGGTGGCGCCGTCGGTGACCGCGACGCTTACAAGCTCGGCCTGTGTGGCGGTGATGGCGTGGGTCGTTTCGAAGACGAGACGCCGGCCCTTTTCCTCGGCGTAGAGGCGGGTGCCCCTGGGGACGTGGACCGGGTCGTCCATCCCCGCCGCCTGGGTGAAGCGCACGAAGCTCTTGGCCGATTCGGAGGGCTCCTCGCGGAGGCGGTCGAAGAGGTTCAGGTACTGGATGCGGTATTTGCCGATCGCCCGGCCGAGGCGCTTTTCGCTCTCCAGAAGCATGTCGTCCACCAACAGCGCGACCGCCGAACCGCTGTCGGGGTTCTTTTCATCGAAGCGCCATTCGGGGACGTAGGAACGGGCCAGCGCGACCAGCGCCGGCCGCCCGGAAGTTTTCGGTTCTGCCATGATCTGTCGCCTCCTTCATTGGGCGCTTAGTCCTGCCCGACACCCTCGTAGAGATAGTAGGGAAACACCAGGTTGTTGGGGTTGTTGGTGTCCCGCACCGTGTAACGGATGTTGAAGAGGAGCTTGCCCTCGCGGACGCCGCTCTCGTCGACCTCCACCTCGGTGTCCACGATGCGCGGCTCCCAGCGTGCGAGCGCGTCCACAATCTCGGTGGCGATCAGGTTTTCCGCCGTCTGGTCGGGCAGCTCGAACACGTAGTCGTGGATGCGGCTGCCGAAATCGGGCAGCATCGCGCGTTCCCCCATACGGGTCATGAGGATGATATAGATCGACTGGCGGATGTCCTCCTCCGCGTCGACCATGCAAAAGCGCCCGGTGGCCGGGTCCACGCGCGGCGGAAAACAAAACCCCCGCCCCAGGAACCCTCTTGTGTCGGCCATATCAGCACTCCCTTTCTTTCCGCGTTATCCCAGCTTCACCATGCCGCCGGATACCTGGGTCATGGCGCTGCCCGAAACGGACACCTGCGTGCCCTCGGCCTTGAGCATGGTGCCCTTGAGTCCGAGGCTCTGGCCGCCGTCCAGTTCGGCCTGCATATCGGCCTTGATGGAGAGCTGTCCGCCCTTCAGTTCCAGCTTGCCCGCCATGCCGTCCATCGTGATCTCGCAGCTCCCGGCCTTAATCGTGAGCTTCGACTTGCCCTCAAGGCTCACCTCGCCCTTCTGGCAGTCGATGGAAAGCTGGTTCTGGCCGTTCTTGTCCGCGAGGGTCATGAGCTGCTTTCCGTCGTCGAGGGCGAGACGCAGCCCGCCCGGCGTCACCGCCTCCACCGAGGCCTTGCCCTGCGCGTCCGAGAGGGTGAGGTCGACGCCGCCCTTGGTCTTGAACCTGCGGGTGGTGTTCTTCTTCTCGAAGCTGTCGCTTTTCATCTGCGCCGTGGCGGGGAAGAGACTCCCGAGCACCACCGGGCGCCTGAAGTCGGTCCCGATGAACCCCACCAGCACAATGTCCCCGACCTCGGGAACCAGATAGCTGCCGTAGTCCTTGCCCGCGTAGGGGCGCAGCAGCGGGATCCATTCGCAGACGTTCTTGCCGCTTTTCCAGGCGGTGAATTCCACCTTGACCATGCCGGGCTCCCCGCTCTCCGCGTTGTCGGTCACCGTCCCCTGGACCATGCCGCCGGGGCTGAGGAAGGCCCGGTCGTTGCCGTATTCGCCGCCGAGCAGTTCCGCAATCGAATTCATAGGCTGTTGATCCTCGCTTCAAACGTCGTTGTGTACCCGTCCGTCTCGTCGAAGGCGTGCCGGACAGCGGTCACGTAAAAGCTCCCGTCCATTCGCCCGGAGAGTCCCTTCACACGGACCGCCCGACCCGGCACAAGTTCCGGCAGGCCGATGCACCGGCATTCGAGCGTCCCGAAGCCCTGCTCGATGCTGCCGAGCAGGGCCTTGGCGCGGGCCTGCGCCTGGGAGGCCGACTCGGCCTGCGCGTCCAGGTAGACGCGCTCGGTGCCCGAGAGCATCCGGGAGGGGGCCGCGCCCTTTCCAAACTTCCCGCGGGACTGGGCGCTGCCGGAAAATTCCCTGTCGGTCTGGGGATCGATCCCCACCACCGTCACCTTTTGGACCAGCGGCGCGCCCTGCAGGCTGAGGCCCGCCGAAAGAAGCGCCTCCCCGGGGCTCACCGTCATGACCGGCTGGCCGGCGGCGGGGCGTTTGCGGAAATACGCCTTGCCCGCCAGCAGGAAGAACTCGCAGCCCGCGTAGCGCGCCTGGCGCACGAGAAAGTCGTAGCTTGTCTCCATGCCGGCCGCCAGCATTTTGATCTCCCCGGGGACCGGATCGACCTGTTTGCCCTTGAGGTAGCCGCCCACCGGCTGTTCGCCCAGCAGCGCCTGCACCGCCCGGTCGATCCGCTTCTCCCGAAAGATTTCCAGCCGCTGGGTCTTCATGAGCAGGCATTTTGCGTCCATGCATTCCACATGCACGACGGGTGCCTCCTCGGGGTCGAAGCGGTAGTCCAATCCGGTGATGAGGCCGTAGAAGACCGTCTCCGTGGCGATGTAGCCGAGCTTCACCTCCACCTTGGCGCCCAATTCCAGCAGGCGCAGCGCGCCCTTGGAATCGAAGTCGCTGTCGGAGGGCTGATACTCCCCGAGCAAATCGAAGCTGCATCCCGAGGCCGGGTATTCGCTCGTGAGCTCCACCGAAACATTGCTGAGCGCCGCGTGATACCGCTCGATCAGGTCGCTTCCCTCCACCAAAATCCGGACGGTGGGAGCCGCAAATTCCCGGTATTTCTTTTTCAGCAGCGCGTAGGCCGTGCTCTGCTTCATCAGGTCCATCTGCTTCACCGCCCTTTCCTGAAAAGAGGACTCACTTGATGGAAGGAACCTTGAGGCGCATCGCCCCGGAAACCTTCCGGGGATTGAGGATTCCGTTGGCCTCGGCGATCGTCCGCCACATGGCCGGGTCGTCGTACTCCTGCTGCGCCATCAGCCAGAGGGGGTCCCCCTCGGTAAGCGTGCGCTCCTTGGTGCGGTTGGGGGAGCTGAAGGTGCGGATCATCCGGCGCTGCAAAAGCTCGGTCTCCTCGCCGACGATGGTGAGCTGCAGCTTGGCGCGCAGCGGGGTGCCGTCCCGCGAGAACATGGTGTAGCTGATGGAGGAGCTGGCCACGTAGCCCATGAAGTCGAGCCGCCCCCACACGAAGCGCACCTTGAGGGGGGCGTGCTGTTCGTCGTTGTACTTCAGCATGTTGGCGATCGACTGGCAGACCTCGGTCGGTTTCTTGCCGAGATTGGGCAGCAGGACCGATTTGAGCGCGGAGGAGAGGCTCCCCGTGTCGAAGCCGCTCAGGTCGGTGTCGGTGTCGAAATAGAGGGTCGCGGAAAAGGTGGCGAAGTTGCCGGCCGCCGCCTGCATCTTGTCGATATCCTGGTCCTTCCCGATCGAGAGCTTCCTGCTCAGGTTGACCGATCGGGAGATCTGGTACTCGGAGGGGTTGAACTGGACGGGCAGCATATCGCCCATCTGCATCCCCCTGACGACGCGGAAGAGCTTCGCCTTCTCCAGCTTGCCCTCATAGAGGGCGTCCGCCGCTCTGGAAGCCGCCTTCTTCAACATGTTACCACTGCCCCCTTCTTGCTTTTTCCGACCGCAGCCGGGATTCCAGGTCCCGGTAGACCCGGTCGGAGAGTTTTCTCAAATCCAGATGCGCCAGCGCCTCTTCCACCGCCTTCGTCAGCGCCCGCCCGTCCGGTCCCGGGAACTCCCCCCGAGACGCGTTGACCGCGCGGTTGAGGGTGGTCCGGACCTCGGTTTCCGTCTCGACGCGGCGGGTGCGGACCGTCGGGATGTCCGGGGAGTCCGTTTCCGCGGCAGCCTGCCGGATGGCGGGCGGTTCGGCGCGCAGGATGATCGGCGCGGGCCCGAAGGCGGGCTGTGCGGGCCGCGAGAGCTCCGTGACGCTCCGGGCCCGGGCCGCGGGGGCGGGCTCCGCCATCGGGGCCGGCGCCGGCAGATGCGGCGCCGCCGGGAGAACGGGCGCCGCGGACGGTTCCATCGGATACGCGGGCCGCCGCGTCAAAAGCCGCTGCGGCGCGGCCGGCCCCGGAGAACCGGGCGTGTCCGCCGGGCGCGGCGGCCGGGCGGGGGCGCGCGTCGGCTGCGCCGGGAAAAACGGGGAAACCGCCGACGGTTCCCGCGTCCGCTGAATTGGATGGAGCGCGGGAGCCGGCGCGGGCTGGTCCGCCCGCCGCACCGGCGCGAAGGCCGGGGCTTCCGGAGCGTCCGCCCGCCCAATTTGCCGCGGAAGCATCGGCGCGGGGAGGATCCGATTCGGCGTCCGCTGCGCGGCGGGCTGTGCGGAAGCGCGCTCCGCGGCCCGCGGCAGCGGAGCGGGAACCTCGGCGGGTTCCCTTTGCGCCGCGCGCGGCTGCTGCGGGCGCTCCGCCGGGACCGGCCGTGCCGGGACCGGGGCCTCCGGCGGCT
>NZ_DBMDHH010000028.1:0-37280 GCF_057433415.1 Anaerotruncus sp.
CTCCCTCGGCATTGAGACGCTCGGCGGGGTCTGCACCAAGATCATCGAGCGCAACACCACCATCCCGACCAAGAAGAGCCAGATATTCTCCACCGCCGCCGACGGCCAGACCTCGGTCGAGGTCCATGTGCTCCAGGGCGAGCGCGAGATGGCCCGCGACAACAAGACGCTGGGCATGTTCCGGCTCGACGGCATCCCGGCCGCGCCGCGCGGCGTGCCGCAGATCGAGGTCACCTTCGACATCGACGCGAACGGCATCGTCCACGTCACCGCGAAGGATCTCGGCACCGGCAAGGAGCAGAACGTCACGATCACCGCGTCGACCAACATGTCCAAGGACGACATCGATAAGGCGGTCAAGGAGGCGGAGCAGTTCGCCGAGGAGGACAAGAAGCGCCGCGAGGAGATCGACGTGCGCAACGCCGCCGACCAGATGGTCTACCAGTCCGAAAAGGCGCTGACCGACCTGGGCGACAAGGTGTCCGCCGACGAGAAGAGCCGCGTCCAGCAGAAGATCGACGCCCTCAAAGAGGCGCTCAAGGGCACGAACGTCGACGACATCAAGCAGAAGCAGGAGGACTTGCAGAAGGATTTCTACGAGATGTCCTCCAAGATGTACCAGCAGGCGCAGCAGAGCGCCGGCCCCGAGGCGGGCGCGCAGCAGGATGACGGCGGCGCCTCCGCCGGCGGCGGGGACTATGTCGACGCCGACTACCGCGAGGTTGACGAGGACGACAAAAAATAATACAATGGAAAAAGTCTGCGGCAAGGCGGGGGGCGGGGCCTCTCGCCTTGCCGCGTGAAACAGCCGTTCCGGTGACATGGGAGCGGAAAGCAGAGGTGAGGGCAATTGGCTGATAAACGGGATTATTATGACGTACTGGGCGTCTCGAAGGACGCCTCCGCGGACGACCTCAAAAAGGCGTACCGCAAGCTCGCCAAACAGTACCATCCCGATATGAACCCGGGGGACAAGACCGCCGAGGCCAAATTCAAGGAGGTCAACGAGGCCTACGAGGTGCTCAGCGACTCCACCAAGCGCCAGCGGTACGACCAGTTCGGCCACGCGGGCGTCGACCCGAGCTACGGCGCGGGCGCCGGGGCGGGCGGCTTCGGAGGGGGCTTCGGCGGCTTCGACGTCGGGGACATCTTCGAGAGCTTCTTCGGCGGCGGATTCGGCGGATTCGGCGGCGGCTCCTCCCGGCCGCGCAACCCCAACGCCCCGATCCGCGGCAACGACATCAACGTGACGGTCGGCCTCTCCTTCATGGAGGCGGCCAAGGGCTGCAAGCAGCAGATCACGGTCCAGCGGCTTGAAAAATGCGAGACCTGCGGCGGCTCCGGCGCCAAAAAGGGCACCTCCCCCGAGACCTGCCCCGAGTGCGGCGGCACCGGTCAGGTGAAGGTCCAGCAGCGCACCCCCATCGGCGTCATCCAGACCACCCGCACCTGCACCAAGTGCTCGGGCAAGGGCAAGATCGTCAAGGAGCCGTGCGGCGACTGCCGCGGCATGGGCCGCGTGCGCCACACCCGCACACTGGAGGTCTCCGTCCCCGCCGGCATCGACGACGGGCAGACCTTCGTGCTGCGCGGGCAGGGCGACGAGGGGCTCAACGGCGGGCCGTCGGGCGACGTGAACATCATGGTCACGCTGCGTCCGGACACCCTCTTCGAGCGCGACGGCTTCGACGTGTGGTGCGACATCCCGATCACCTTCACCCAGGCGGTGCTCGGGGACGAAATCGTCGTGCCCACCATCGACGGCAAAGTCAAGTACAACGTCCCCGAGGGCACCCAGTCGGGCACCGTCTTCCGCCTGCGCAACAAGGGCATCCCCTACGTGAACGGGCGCGGGCGCGGCGACCAGTACGTCAAGGTCAACATCGAGGTCCCGCGCAACCTGAACGCCAAGCAGAAGGACGCGCTCAAAAAGTTCGAGGACCTGTCGAGCGACCGCAACTATGAAAAGCGGAAGAGCTTTTTTGACAAGCTCAAGGATGCGATGAAATAAGAATTGTTTACAAAACCGCCCTTTCTATGGGGGCGGTTTTGTTGTATAATTAAATATTAGCGTACTAGGACAAGGAGGAGCGGCATGCAGTACAGCGAAGTGAAACTGAAGGTGCCCGTCGAGCGCATCGAAACCGCCGAGGCGGTCGCCAACATGGTGGTGCCCTACGGCATCTATATCGAGGACTACAGCGACATCGAGGAGCTCGCCCCGCAGATCGCGCACGTCGACCTGATCGAGCAGGAGCTTCTGGAGCGCGACCGTACCCACGCGGTCATCCACCTCTACATCTCCCCCGGCGAGAGCCCGCTCGAGGCGGTCTCCTACCTGCGGGAGCGGCTGGAGGCGGAGGGGGTGCCCTTCTCGGTCGAGACGGACAAGGTAGACGAGGAGGACTGGGCCACCGCCTGGAAGAAATATTACTTCCCCACCAGGGTGGGGGAGCGGCTGGTCGTCTGCCCCTCGTGGGAGGACTACGCGCCGGCGCCCGGCGAGGTCGTGCTCACGATGGACCCTGGCATGGCATTCGGCACCGGCACCCACGATACGACGCGGCTGTGCATGCAGCTGCTCGAAAAATACGCGGCGCCCGGCGTGAAGCTGCTTGACGTCGGTACCGGCAGCGGCATCCTCGCCGTGGCGGCGCTGCTGCTCGGCGCGGATTCGGCCGTCGGTGTGGACATCGACGAGGTGGCCGTGCGGGTCGCGAAGGAAAACGCCGCCGCCAATGGCGTCGGGGACCGGGTGGCTTTTTTGGCGGGCGACCTCGCGGACAGGGTGGACGGGCGGTTCGCGGTCGTGACCGCGAACATCGTCGCGGACATCATCCTGCGCCTCATCCCCGACCTCGGGCGGTTCCTCGAGCCGGATGGCGTGTTCATCGCGTCGGGCATCATTGACACGCGGGAGGCGGACGTCGTGTCCGCCCTCGAGGGGGCGGGCTACCGCCTCGCCGACCGGCGCGAATCGGGCGGTTGGGTCGCGCTGGCCGCCGTGAGGGGGTAGCGGGATGCCCCGGTTTTTTACCGGCGAGGTGGACGGGCGGTCCGCTGTCATCACCGGCGAGGACGCGCGCCACATCGCGCTCTCCCTGCGCATGAAGCCCGGCGAGCCGCTCACCGTCTGCGACAGCGCCGGGCACGACTACCAGTGCGTCGTCGAGGCGGTCGATCCCGGGCGGGTGGACCTGCGGGTGGAGGCGGTCGCCCCCTCCGCCGGGGAGCCGGGGGTGGAGATCACCCTCTACCAGGCGCTGCCCAAGGGGGATAAGCTCGAAATGATCGTGCAGAAGGCGGTCGAGCTCGGCGTCGGGCGGATCGTGCCCGTGCTGACCCGCCGGTGCGTCTCCCGGCCCGATGAAAAGTCGATGAAAAAGAAGCTTGAACGCCTCAACCGCATCGCGCTCGAGGCCGCCAAGCAGTGCGGCCGCGGCCGGGTGCCGCCCGTCGAACCGCTTGTCGGCTTCGAGGAGGCGGTCGCGCGTATGAAGGAATCGCCGCTGGGCATCTTTTTTTATGAGAATGCCGACGAAAGCCTGAAAAGCGCGCTCTCCCGCCGACTCGGCGGGGAGGTTTCGATTATGGTCGGCAGCGAGGGCGGCTTCGAGCCCTCCGAGGCGGCTTTCGCCGCCGGGAACGGCCTGCTCGCCCTTTCGCTCGGCAGCCGCATCCTGCGCTGCGAGACCGCGCCCCTTGCCGCCATCACCGCCATCCTTTATGAGGCGGGGGATATTTGAGACGGACGCGGCAGATACTACCAGGGGAAACTTTTGAAAAAGGTTCCCCCGGACCCATTCAAAATGTTGGGTTCAGGCGCGGCGCGGACAACCGCCGCAGGCGCGCCCCGTGAGACGCGGCCGGGGAACGGGCCTGCAACTTTTGAAAAAGGTTCCCCCGGACCCCTTCAAAACGTTGGATTCAGGCGCGGCGCGGACAACCGCCGCAGGCGCGCTCCGTGGGGTGTGCGAAAGACGCGGGCGGAGATATCTAGAACAATTCTTCCTGCGCCCCGTCCAAACGTTGAGTTCGGGCGGGGAACGGGTGCCCGCCGCGGGACGGCGCCGGAACATACGAACAGGCATGGGAGGCATAGAATGAAACGATTATGGAAAGCCGGGACGGCGCTTTTACTGGCGGCGCTGCTGATTTTGAGCGGCTGCACCGCGCGCGCTCCCGCGCCGGAAGAGAGCGTTTCATCCGCTCCGGAAGAGGAGGGCGCCATGCCGGAACCCACGATGCTCCCCCGCGAAGAGGCGGGCGAATTGGAGAACCTGCTGCTTGTGAACGCGGAAAACCCCGTCCCGGACGGCTACGCGCCCGAACTCTATCCGGTGAGCGGCGCTTACCAGATGGATGCGGATGCGGCAGGCTCGATGCTGTGGATGCTCTACGACGCGGCCGCGCAGGGGGTCGACCTGATGGTCGTCTCCGCCTACCGGGGGACCGAGCGCCAGCGGCAGAATTTCAACAACAAGGTGCAGGAGTATATCTCGCTGGGCCTGAGCGAGGAGGAGGCGGTCGAGGTGACCTCCCAGTGGATCGCCCCTCCCGGCACGAGCGAGCATGAGACGGGGCTGGCGGCCGACATCGTGACCCCCGGCTACCAGATGCTCAACCACGGCTTTGCCGAAACGCAGGCCGCCAAATGGCTCGCGGCGCACGCGCCCGAGTACGGGTTCATCCTGCGTTACCCGGAGGACAAGACGGAGATCACCGGGATCACCTACGAGCCGTGGCATTTCCGGTATGTTGGAAAGCGTGCGGCGCGGGAGATCACCGAACGCGGCGTCTCGCTGGAGGAATATCTCGGAGTGGCGGGGGAGACGTATGCTGAGTAAGGAGAAGGTCGCGCACAGGCTGTCCCGCATGCTGGACGGCGGGCGGAGCCGCGCCGCGGCCGCGGCGGTGGCTTTCGCGGCGCTGGCCGCCGTCGTGGCCGCGGGGATGCTGCTCGCCTCCCGCGCGGCGGATATGCGCGGGGAGCTCATGCGCAGCAGCCTCGTCGCGGCGATCGCAACGCCCGGCGAGGAGGGGCGGCTTTCGCAGATTCTGAGCGATCCGGTGAAATCCGAGCTGCTCATGAAGTATATCAATTCGATGGCGGGGGTCGTGACCAACATGGAGGTCTCCCCGCGCCGGCACCTCTCCCAGTTTTCCGCGCTGCTAGACGCGGCGGAGGACGCGGGCGCGACGATTTTGGATTTCGACTGCGACGCGGGCGGACGGGTGCTGACCATCTCCTGCACGGCCCCGGACGGGAAATCCGCCGGGACGTTCGCACAGCTGTTGCGGGAAAACGGATATTTTTCGCGGGTGGAACGCAAGGAACTGTCCGCAGGGGATGAGCAAAACTTCCTAATTGACTGCTATTTTTCGTAGGAAATTTATACAAAACGACGGAAATGTGGAAAGTTTACAAAATTTTCACACCTTCAACAGACAGTTTTGGCGCGATATGATAAAATTTTGATTGCAATGGAAGTAAACTGATGGATGAAAAAAGACTGGGCGCTTCCTTTTGTCCCTCACCCGGGCAGATTCGCTGGTTTTTGACCGTGCTGGTGGCGTTCGCCGCGCTGGTGCGGCTGATGGTCGCCTATATCACCGTGCACTATTTCGACCTGAGCTTCTATGTGGACTGGTCGACCGGAGTGGCAAACGACTTCTTCGGCGCTTATAACAATATAGGGAACCTTGACTATCCGCCCCTTTTTCTCTTCCCCCTCTTCCTGACGGGGAAGCTGCTCGGGATCGGCGCGGTGCGCGCCTTCGACCCCTATATGATGCTCGCCCTCAAAGGGTGGCAGGTGCTGTTCGACCTCGCGTGCATCCCGCTCCTCTACCGCGTGCTGCGGCGGGAGGGGCAGCTCGTGGGGCTGGCCGGCGCCGCGATCTGGGCGGTCAATCCCGCCGGGATCCTCAACTCCTCCTACTGGGGGCAGACGGACAGCATCATGATCTTTTTGGTGGTGCTCGCCTTCCTGCTGCTCGAGGAGGGAAGGCCCGTCTGGTCGGGCGCCGTCATGGCGCTGGCCTGTCTGATGAAGTTCCAGTCCCTTTACTTCGCGCCCGTCTACGCGGTCGCGCTGCTCACCTCCTATCCGCCCAGACGGATTTTCCAGACCGTGGCGGCGGGAGCGGGCACGGTGCTCGCGGTCTTCCTGCCCTTCATGGCGCGTTCGGGCTGGGCGCTGCCGCTGGAGATCTACTTCGGCGGCTTCGGCCAGTACCAGGGGGCCAGCCTCAACGCCTTCAACTTCTATTCGTCGGCGGGGCTCAATTACAAGCATTTCAGCACGAAAATCCTCGGTCTGATCCAGGCGGACCACCTTTCGACCCTGCTTTTGGCCGCGGCTCTGGCGCTGCTTGTGGCCGTGTGGTTCACGGCCACCGAAAAGAGCGTCTGGCTGATGGGGTTCCTCTTCATGCAGACCGTCTTCATGTTCACGACCCGTATGCACGAGCGTTACCAGATCCCCGTGCTCGTGATGGCGCTCATCGCGGCGGCGCGGCACCGCAGCCGCGGGATGTTCGCCTCGTTCGGGGCGCTGGCGGTCATGGTGTTCCTCAACCAGTTCCTGGTATTGCAGCAGATTTTCGCGGCCGACAAGCAGGCCGGGTGGATCGCCCACTACGACGCGGTCGTCGTCGCGCTCTCCCATGTGAACCTGCTGCTCTACTTCGCGACGGCCTGGGTTGCGCTGCGCGTCTGTTACCGGCGCGGCCATTACGGCTTCGCGCGCTCCTTCCGGGCGATGCTGCCCGAACGGTGGCGCGGGTCGCCGCCAGGACCAAACCCGCAGCGCGGCGCGCCTTGACGCCTTGCAGATAAAGGGCCCCCGGGCCCAATAACCAGAAAGCGGTGTTTCCAATGAACCTATTTTCGCACATCACGATGGGCAGGTACCTCTACACCTACTTCACTGAAAATCTCGGCGTGGAGCTCGACAAGGGGAGCTTTGTGAGGTGGAACGTCCTGCCCGATATTGCGCCGAGCCTGCTCAAGCTCTCGCATTTTAAAAAGGACATTTACGACCTTGTGATGGCGCGCGCGGAACACCTGTCAAAGGAAGGCGACAACATGTCGGTGGAGGAATACAGCAAGCAGCTGGGCATCCTCTGCCACTTCATGTCCGACTTCTTCTGCTACGCCCATTCCGAATCGTTCGACGGCAGCAAGGCCGGCCACTTCAAATATGAAGTCCTCATGCAGTTCTACGGCTACCGACGCCGCAGCATGCTGCACGCGGTCGACCTCATCTCCAACGCGGCGGAAATCGACCACAGCACCGCGCTCTACGAGCAGATCAACGAGCTGCACGAGCAGTACTCCCAGCTCGCCCCCTCCTACGGCGTGGATTTTGTCTTTTCGCTGACCGCCTGTGTGGACCTGCTGATGGGGATGCTCGGCGCGAAAACGCCGGCGATTGCCGCGGCGTGAGCCCGGCGCGGAAATAACGTGATGAAAGGGCCCCGGTGCGTAAGCACCGGGGCCCTTTTTTGCCGTTCCCGGGGAACTCCTCAGCCGACGTGGACGCCGCCCTTGAAGACGTGCGCGCGGGGCTTGCCCATGACGGAGATGTCCTCGTCCGGGTTGCCGTCGATCACCACGAGGTCGGCGTATTTGCCGATCTTGACCGAGCCGGTCATGTCGGCCGCGCCGGCGATCTCCGCGCTGTTGATCGTGGCCTGGCGCAGCAGGTCGATGTTGGAGATGCCGATCAGGTCGCGGCGGACCAGAAATTCCTGCGCGGGGTTCTCCACGTAGGAGCCCATGTCCAGGTCGGTGCCCCAGCCGAACTTGAGCCCCGCCTTGTAGGCGGTCCGCAGGCTCTGCTGGAGCAGGGGGAGGTAGGTCTTGGCCTTGAGGGCGCGCCAGTCGTTCGAGTCGGCCTTGCTCAGGTCGATGAGGAACTGGAAGATGCCGATCGTCGGGACGAGAAAGGTGTCCTTCGAGCCGACGAGCATGTCGACGCCCTCCTCGTCGATGAGGGTGGCGTGCTCGATCGTGTGCACGCCCGCGCGGATGCTCATTTTGATGCCCTCGGTTCCGTGGCAGTGGACGGCCACGTATTTGTCGCGGGCCGCCGCGGTGTCGACCACCGTGCGCAGCTCCTCCTCCGTCGTGATCAGGTTGCCCGGCACGCTGCCCTCGTTGAGGAAGGCGCCCGACACCATGTATTTGACGAAGTCGCACCCGTGCGCGATCTCCTCGCGCACCGCGCCGATGACCGCCTCGCGCCCGTCCGCCTCGTTGTACATGAGGCTGAAGGCGTCGTTGCCCGCGTCCTTGGGGGAGATCATCAGCCCCGCGCTGTAGATGCGCGGGCCGGTGATCTGACCCTTCTGCACCGCGTTGCGCACGGCGATGGCGCAGCGGCTGTTGCTGCCCATGTCGCGCACGGTGGTGTAGCCGAGCTTCAGGTAGGTGTTGGCGTATTCGCAGGTGTCGAAGCAGGAGGTGCCGAAATCCTTGAGCTGGTTCTCCATCAGGTTGCCCGAGAGGGAGTGCAGGTGGGTGTGCAGGTCGAAGAGGCCGGGCAGAACGGTTTTGCCCGCCATGTCGAGGACGGGCGCGTCCTCGTAGCTCCCGCCCGCCGGGCGGATGTCCGCGATGAGCTCCCCGTCGAGGACGAGGTCGGCGGCGGGCAGGTCGTATCCTTCGGTAAGCGCCGGGATCAGGCGGCAGTTTTTCAGTACCAGCATGAGAATCCTTCTTTCTGTTTGCGTTGTGCACCGGCGGGAAAACAAAAAAAGCCCAGACGGAATACGCATCGGCCGCTCGGCCCATGCGGAGGATTCCTGTCCGGCTTTGTTGTTCGGCTGCCCCTGGGGGGCTGTTGATGTCCATTATAGGAACCCCGGGCGCAAAAGTCAAGGCGGGGAATGAATTTTCCGGAAAAACGCGGCGGGCTCTTGACAAATCGCTTTAAATTCGCTATGATTTAACACGTTAAAGCAAAAACAAACTATAGTCTGTACCGATAACGGGGGACGGTTTGATTTTGTTGTTCGGCAATCAGTAAGGGGGCGGTGGAACCGGCGGCCGGCCACAGAAAAAGCGGCCGCCAGAGGTGTTTTTCGGATCAAAAGAATTGAGGAGCGGTAAAAATGAGCAATTATCTGTCGATAGCAAACAGCCCGATCATGTGGCTATCCTGCTTCCCGCTGGTGCTGCTGGTGCTCTGCCAGGCGGTTCTGTATACCCGCCGGGCGTTCGCCACCGCCGTCAAGATGGGAATCTCCAAGAGCGACTGCGTCAAGGCCTTCCGCGCCGGGATGATCTCGGCCATCGGGCCGTCCGTCGCGGTCTTCATCATGATGGTGGGACTCATGTCCGCCGTCGGGTCGCCCGTTTCGTGGATGCGGCTTTCCGTCATGGGCGCCGCCGCGGGCGAAATGATCAACGCCGGCCTCGGCGCGCAGGCCGTGGGCAGCGCGCTGGGCGCCGCCGACTTCGGCATCCGCGCCTACGCCGCCGCCCTGTGGGGGATGAGCCTCTTCTCGGTGGCCTGGATCGTCGTGCTGGTCTTTATCCCGCAGATGAACAAGGTGCAGGTCAAGGTCGAAAAATACGACAAAAACCTCATGACCCTGATCAGCACGGCCAGCATGCTGGGCATCATGTCCTACATGACGATGGAAAACTGCCTGACCGGGCTGCCGATGATCGTCGCCTGCGTGAGCGCGTCGCTCTGCATGGTGGGGCTCTCCAGGACGGTGAAAAAGCTGCCCTGGCTGCGGGAGTACCACATGGGCATCGCCATGATCGTGGGCATCGTCTGCGCGCCGGTCTGCGCCTGGCTGATTGGAGGTTGAGGAGATGAAAAGTGCAGTGACTGAATCGAATTTCAAGGGCATGTCGGACGAACAGTTCACAAGGGAGTTCGGAAAGCCCTCCATCCGCATCGGGAGCATCACGCTGATCATCGGGTTCGTGCTGGCGTTCGTGCCCGCGTTCACCCTCTGGCTGGTGTACGGCGTCGTGCCCACCCCCGCCGAGATCGCGATCATCTTTACGCTCGTCGTCTCCTCCGGGTTCGCCTGGATGGTGGTCGAGCCGATCTCCTACTACGGCGTGCTCGGCGCGGCGGGCAGCTACATGGCCTTTTTGAGCGGCAACATCAGCAACATGCGCCTGCCCTGCGCGATGGTCGCGCAGGAGGTCACCGGCGTGAAGCCGGGCACCAAGGAGGGCGAGCTCATGGCGACGATCGGCATTGCGGGCTCGATCGTCACCAACCTGATCTTCGTCACCCTCGGCGCGATCGGCGGGACCCTGCTGCTCGGCGCGCTGCCCGCGTCGGTCAAGGACGCGTTCAAATACGTGCCCGCCTCGATCTTCGCGATCATGTTCACCAACTTCATGCTCAAGCGCCCCGACCTGGGCGCCTTCGGCGTCATCTCCGCGCTGCTCATCCTGACGGTGGGATCGATGTTCATCCCGCTGCCGCTGCAGATGCTGCTGAACGTCGTGCTGGTGGTCGCCGTCGGCATCCTGATCTACAGGAAGAAGAAAAAGATCTGAATCTCCCGCGCGTATCAGAACGTCCGGGGAGAGGGAGGCTGACAACATCAATATCACGGTAAAATCCATGTCCAAACTGCTGGTGGGACTGCTGCTCTACGCGGTGGGCATCGTCGTGTTCGCGCAGTCGGGCATCGGCATGGCCCCGTGGGACGTCCTGAGCGACGGCCTCTCCCACACGCTGGGCATCTCGCTGGGGGCCGCGGTGCTGGGCGTCTCGGTCGTGCTGCTGGCGGTCAACTGGCGGATGGGCATCCGCATTGGGCTGGGGAACATCCTCGACCTGGTCATCACCGGCCCGATCGTCGACGTCATCCAGGCGCATCATCTGATCCCCGCGGCCCAAAACCTTTCGCAGAAGCTGCTGATGGTGGCCTGCGGGCTCATGGTGCTCAACGTCGCCACCTACTTCTATGTGGGGGCGGGGCTGGGGGCCGGTCCCCGCGAGGGGCTCATGATCGGCATCGTCCGCCGGACGGGCTGGTCAGTGCGGTTCACCAAGAGCGGGCTCGAGCTCTCCGCCATTTTGGCGGGCACCCTGCTCGGCGGGCGGTTCGGCATCGCCACCGTCATCGTGGCGCTCGTCACCGGGCCGCTCATGAACCTCACCTTCGACCTCGT
This sequence comes from Anaerotruncus sp., assembly GCF_057433415.1. Lineage (NCBI taxonomy): Bacteria > Bacillati > Bacillota > Clostridia > Eubacteriales > Oscillospiraceae > Anaerotruncus > Anaerotruncus sp. The sequence goes on from NZ_DBMDHH010000028.1 coordinate 11,159, forward strand.
CCACTTCGACATCAAGTCAGTGCCGCAGGTCTACCTCGACGACCAGCTGCGCATCCTGCGGGAGCGCGGGGCCTGCCGCAGGAAATAGCGATCCGCCGCGCGCCCCCTCGGGGGCGCGCGCTTTTGAGCCGGGGCCCCTTGCGCGCAGGCGGCGGTTGGTATAAAATGAAACCAGACGGGGAGGGAAGGCCGATGGCAAAGACGGAAGTCCGGGAACGCATCGCGGAGGCCGCGTGGCGGCTCTTCGACGAGAAGGGCTATGAAAACGTGTCGGTCGACGAGATCATCGCCGCGACCGGCACCTCCAAGGGCGCGTTCTACCACTATTTTTCCGCGAAGGACGAGCTGCTTTCGGCGCTGCCCGACAAGTTCGACAACGACTACGACGCGTGGGCGGCCCAGTGCCCGCCCGTCATGCCGAGCGCCGACCGCATCGTGGCGCTCTGCCGGTTCGTCTGCAAGAACATGGAGCTCAAGCTCAGCCGCCAGATCATCACCGAGATCTATTCCACCCAGCTCGTGACGCGGGGGCCGAAGTTTTTGACGAGTGAAAGCCGCCGGTACGTCAAGCTGCTCAACCAGTATGTCCACGAGGGGCAGGAGCGGGGGGAGATCACCGGCGCGATCGCCTGCACCGAGCTTTCCCAGATGCTCGACATCCAGCTGCGCGGGCTCATCTACGACTGGTGCCTGCGGGACGGCGCCTACAGCATGGAGGCGATGTGCGACAAGCTCATCGGCGCCTTCATGAGGGCGATGCGCCCCGGGGAATAGCGGGAAAAACAGGAGGGACCGGTACCCGTTGGGTACCGGTCCCGTTTTTTTCCTGGGAAAAGAACCAAAAAGCGCTTCTCAGGATCCAGCCGCCCCATTTGAAAAGGCGGAGGAAACTTTTGGAGAGCGGCGGAAGCTACAGGACCTTGTTGAGGAAATCGATCGTGCGCTGCTCGCGCGGATGGCCGAAGATCTCCTCGGGGGTGCCCTGCTCGACGATCACGCCGCCGTCCATGAAGATCACCCGGTCGGCGACCTCGCGGGCAAAGCCCATCTCGTGGGTGACGACCACCATCGTCATGCCCGCGTCGGCCAGCTGGCGCATGACCGCGAGCACCTCGCCGACCATCTCGGGGTCGAGCGCGGAGGTCGGCTCGTCGAAGAGCATGATGTCCGGGTCCATCGCCAGCGCGCGGGCGATGGCCACCCGCTGCTGCTGCCCGCCCGAAAGCTGCGCCGGGTAGGCGTCCGCCTTGTCCGCGAGGCCCACCCGCTCGAGCAGCTCGCGCGCCTTCTTTTCCGCGGCGGGCTTGTCGAGCTTTTTCCGGTCGAGCGGGGCCATCGTGATGTTCCCGGTCACCGTCAGGTGGGGGAAGAGGTTGAACTGCTGGAACACCATGCCGATGTTTTCACGGATTTTGTTGAGGTCGGTCTTGCCGTCGGTGAGGAGGTATCCGTCCACCTCGACCTCTCCGCCCGTGGGCGTCTCGAGGAAGTTGAGGCAGCGCAGGAAGGTCGATTTGCCGGAGCCGGACGGCCCGATCATGCAGACGACCTCCCCCTCGCGCACCTCGAGGTCGATGCCCCGGAGCACCTCCAGCGAGCCGAAGTCCTTGCGGAGGCCCTTAACCCTTACCTTTGCCATTGTGGAGCCTCCTTTCGATCCGCTTGGAAATCTTGGACAGAATGAAGATGATGATGAAGTAGATCACCGCCACGGTCGCCCACACCTCGAAGGAGCGGAAGGTCCGCGCCACGATCAGGCTGCCGCTCTGCATGAGCTCGGGCAGGCCGATCGCGTAGAGGATCGAGGTGTCCTTGAGGGTGATGATGAACTGGTTGACCATCGAGGGGATGACGATCCGCACCGCCTGGGGCAGGATGACCTTGCGCATCGCGCGCCCATAGGGGAGCCCGAGGCTGCGCGCGGCCTCCATCTGGCCGACGTTCACCGCCTGGATGCCGCCGCGGAAGATTTCCGACAGGTAGGCCCCCGCGTTGAGGGAGAGGGTGATGACGCCCGCCTGCACGGCGGTGAGGCGGATGCCCAGGCCGTTCGGCACGCCGAAATAGATGAAGAAGGAGAGCACCATGACCGGCACGCCCCGCATGACGTCGATATAAATCTGGGAAATCCACTGGAGCGGCTTTTTGCCGGAGATCTGCAAAAGGCAGCAGAACAGGCCGAGCAGGGTGGCGATCAGCAGGGAGATGACCGTCACCTGCACGGTGCCGCCCAGCCCCTTGACCAGCATGGGGAACGACTCTTCCAACAGTTTCAGATAGCGCACGGCGATCGTCCTTTCATGGCAAGTGTGGACACGGCGTTTCGGCTCATCCTCCGCGCCGCGGGAGATCAGCCGGACCGCCGGGAAAACGCGGCTGTGCGGCGGGACAAGCCCTGCCCCGCCGCACGGATGCGCGCCGAATGGTTACTTTTTGATATAGGTGTCGAGGATCTCCTGGTATTTGCCGCTGTCGCGCAGGTTCTGGAGGCCCGCGTCGAACATCTCGATCAGCTCGGGGTTCTGGCCCTTGTTGACCGCGAAGCCGTAGGAATTGCCGCGCTCCATCTCGGTGACGATCTTGAGCCCGATGTCCTGCGAGATCGCGTAGCCGAGAACCGGGTAGTCCTCGAAGCAGGCGGCCGAGTTGCCCGCCTTGACGTCCTCATACATGTTGGAGGAGTCGGCGAAGTAGGTCACGGTGAAGCCGTATTCATCCATGATGCTCTCGGCGAAGGCCGCGCCCTCGGTGCCCTTCTTGATGGCGACGTTTTTGCCCGCCAGGTCGGCATAGCCCTTGATCTCCCCGTTGTCCGCCTTGATGCCCATCACGACGCCCGAATCAAAGTAGGGCTCGGAGAAGTCGAAGATCTCCCTGCGGGCGTCGGTGATGCTCATGCCGGCGATCATGCCGTCCGACTGGCCCGACTGCACCGACTGGAGCGACGCGTCGAAGCCGAGCACCTGGATCTCATACTGGAAGCCCTGGTCCTCCGCGATGGCCTTCAGCAGGTCCATGTCGATGCCGACGAAGTTGCCCTGCGCGTCCTGGAACTCGAACGGCGCGAAGGTCGTGTCGGTGGCGATGAGGTAGGTCTTGCCCGGGGCGGCCGGGGTATCGGCGGCGCTTCCGGCGGGGGCCGCGCTGTCCGAGGGGGTCTCGGCGGGAGCCGGGCTGCCGCCGCAGGCGGCGAGGGCGGCCGTCATCGCGAGGGCGAGGGCGAGCGCGAGCAGTTTCTTTATCGATTTCATTTCTTTCTTCCTCCCAATTCAGATGTATATCGGACAAAGCGGCGTGCTTGCAGGAAAAACCGGTGGTTCCTGCATCCGTCCACGGGCGCGCCGGAGGGCGCGCGGCATTTTCCGCTTCGCTCAATATCCTCTATTTTATCAGCCCGCATGGGGAAATGTCAATCCCCGGAAGGGTTTGCTATGGGAAAAACAGCACAAAGGAGCCAAAATTATTTTGTCGAATCTGTGCAGGACCGGAAAAACAGATGTGCAATTTCCAGCTAATCCAATTTCACGGGAAGCGCGCCGCGCGGCTGAAACCCTCCCGCGAGCAGGGAGACGGCGCTTCCGGTGGAGAGCGGGGTGTACTCGTAGCCGCAGACGGCGGTGACCTCCGGCGGGAGCAGGCCGGCCAGGTAGGGGCTCCCGAGCAGCAGCACGACGGCGTCGGGGTTGGCCTCCGCGACCGCGCGCACAAGTCCGGCCTGCTCCGCGCGGGTCATCGCGATCACGACCCTGTCCGCCTCCGCCGCCGCGGCTGCGCAGGCTGCGGTCTGCGCCCCGTCGGGCGCGGGGCCGATGAGCAGCGATTTTCCGGAGAACCGCGCGGCCGCCCGGGCGGCGAAGGAGGCGGCTTCGGGGTCGGTCCCGGCGGGGGCCGCGGAGAGGGGAAGGGGCGGGGAGATTGCGAGGAGGCGCTCCTCCGCGAGCGTCCCCAGCGGGAGTAGGCCGCGCGGGTCGCGCAGCAGCGTCATGCTCTTGTCGCTGACCTCCCGCGCGAAGCGGGCGTGCTCCTCCTCGTGGGTGTGGTCGGGACCAAGCGGCAGCCCGCCGTCGAAGAGCCCGTATTTCTCCTTATAGAACAGGATGCGCCCCACCCGGTCGTCGAGCGTCTCGCGGGAGATCGTGCCGTTTTTGACGGCGGCGAGCACCTCGTTGTAGGCGGCGCGCTGGACCTGAAGGCCCGCCGCGCCGTCCTCGCCCGTGCCGGTCGTGAGGATGTCGGCCCCCGCGTTCACCGCCAGCACGCACGCGTTCCCGATACCGTACTGCGAGGTGACCGCGCCCATGCGCATCGAGTCGGTGAAGATGAGCCCCTCGAAGCCGTTGGACAGGCCCTCCCCCTCCCGCAGCATGCCGGTGAGCACCGCCTTGGAAAGGGTCGCGGGCCGCCCGTCCGGGTCGATCCGGGGGTAGAGGATGTGCGCGGCCATCACGCCCGCGACGCCCGCCTTGCCTGCGGTCAGGAAGGGGACCAGCTCGGCCGCCGCGAGTTCGTCGAGGGATTTCTGCGAGACGGGAAGGCCGTAGTGGGAGTCGACCGACGTGTCCCCGTGGCCGGGGTAATGCTTGGCGACCGCCAGCACCCCACGGCTCTGCAGCCCGAGCGCGTAGGCCGCGGCGGCGCCCGCCACCCGCTCGGGGTCGTCGCCGTAGGAGCGCACCCCGATGACGGGGTTCAGCGGGTTGGTGTTCACGTCCGCGACGGGCGCGAGGTTGCAGTTGATGCCGAGCGCCCGCAGCTCCTCCCCGACGAACTCCCCCTCGATCCTGAGGGCGTTCGCCTCGGGCACGGGGTCGAGGGCGGTGGGCTCCCCGCCCGACGCGGCGAAGGCCATTGCGCCGGGGTAGACGGTGGCGCCGTCGGTGACGCGGGTGACCTCCCCGCCCTCCTGGTCGACCGCGATGAGAGCGGGCGCTCCGGTCGCCTCGGTCACGGCGCGCTGAATGGAATCGGTCAGGGCGGAGATCTGCGCCCCGTTTTCACAGTTGTTGCCGAAGAGGATGACGTTCCCGATCTTCGCCTCGGTGAGAAAGGCGAGGGAGGCCGCGTCGAGGCCCGTCCCGGGGATCGAGACGAGGAAGAGCTGGCCGACCTTTTCCTCGTCGGTCATCCCCGCGAGCAGTTCCCGCGCCCGCTCCCCCTCCGGCGCGGGGGCGGGCGCGGCGGGCGGAATGGGGTCCGCGTCCTCCGGCGCGGAGGAGGCGGGCGCGGACTGCGCGGGCTCCCCGAGCGGCGCGGGAGCGGGCGCGCAGCCCGCGAGCGTCAGCGCGCAGAAAAGCGCGCACAGGGTCGGTTTATGAAGCATATTGAAACTTCCTCCAATGGATTTCTATGGTTGACAGCGGGTCTTTCTTATTCTATCATATTTAGATAGGGCCGCCAACCGGGGATTTGGACGCCGGTGGAATACGGATGTATTTTGCAGGTGGAATTTCTTCAAAGACGCGCCCAAATCCTTGTGAAATCTTCCGATGTCCCTGACCGATTTGTCAAAAAAAGCGGCATGTCTTTTGGGATTTAAAACAAATACCAAAAAATCAATTAAAATTTTATGAATAATCCTAAAAGAAATCGTGTTTGTCTTTTGAGGATTGGCGAAAAAGACTATGGATTTTACAGGGTATTTGCAATATACTTGAAAAAAGTAATCTGTTACTTTAAAGCGGTAGCGGCCGACACCGGACGCCGCCCCTTTACCAATTGAATTGGGAGGAAAGAAAATGAAAAAGTTACTGGCACTGACCTTAGCGGTCATGATGGTGCTCTCGCTGGCCGCCTGCGGCGGCAGCGACACCCCTGCGGCCCCGTCCGCCCCCACCGACGGAAGCGCCGAGGCCCCTGCCGCGGACGGCGCGCCCTCCGCTTCCGGCGACACGATCAAGGTCGGCCTGCTGGCCAACACCACCGGCGACAACGCCATGTACGGCAACGCGGTCAAGAACGGCGCGATGCTCTACTTCGATGAGGTCAACGCGGCCGGCGGCGTGAACGGCAAGCAGATCGAGGTTATCGCCCTCGACGAGAAGGGCGACGCCACCGAGGCTGTCACCGCCTTCAACCGCCTGCTCGACCAGGGCATCACCGCGCTGGTCGGCTCGGTCCTCACCGGCCCGACGATCGCCGTCGCCGACGAGACCTATCCGATCAACATGCCGCAGGTCACCGCCTCCGCGACCGCCGCGGGCGTCACGATGATCGACCCCGAGGACCCCGCGAGCGAGATCCGCACCAACATCTTCCGCTCCTGCTTCATCGACCCGTTCCAGGGCGAGAAGATGGCGCAGTACGCCTCCGAGAAGCTCGGCGCCAAGACCGCCGCCGTCATCTTTGAGACGGGCAGCGACTACTCGGTCGGCCTCAAGGACGCGTTCGTCGAGAAGTGCGGCGAGCTGGGCGTCGAGGTCGTCGCGGCCGAGGGCTACAGCAAGGGCGACGTGGATTTCAAGGCGCAGATGACCAACATCGCCTCCAAGAACCCCGACGTCGTCTTCTCCCCCAACTACTACCAGGATGATGGCATGATCGTCACCCAGGCCCGCGCCGCCGGCGTCACCGGCACCTTCCTCGGCGGAGACGGCTGGGGCAGCGTCAAGGACTACGCCTCCGCGGAGGACCTTGAGGGCTCCGTCTACTGCTCCGGCTACGCGCCCGGCTCCAACGACGCGGTCAAGAAGTTCGAGGCCGACTACGAGGCCAAGTACGGCGAGGCGATCCCCAACATGTTCGCCCCGCTCGGCTACGACGCCGCCCTGCTGCTGGTCGAGGGCCTGAAGGCCGCCGAGGCCGCCGGGCTGGAAGCCGGCTCCGACGACTACAAGCAGGCCGTGATCGACGGCATCAAGGGCATCAACGGGGTCGAGGGCATCACCGGCTCCTATGCGTTCGACGAGTACAACAACCCCATCAAATCCGCCGCGATGATCAAGCTGACTGGCGGCGAAGAGGTCTTCACCGAGCTCTTCTGATCCGCGAACGGAACAACTGCAAGGAACAACTGTGCCGGGGGGAAGAGCATCTCTTCCCCCCAGCATGGTTTCTTCTGCTTCATGGAGGGCGGACGCCCAATGGGCATTCCTACGCGGGCAAGGGCGCTTCGCGTGGAAACGGCCATTGGCTGTTCGCAATTTTTGCTACCATCGGGCCGGCGCGTGCCGGGCCCCATCCGCCGAAGAAAGGACGTGGCAAAGCCTATGTCTCTGTTCTCTACCATCGTCAGCCAGCTGGTCAACGGACTCCAGTCCGGCTCCATCTACGCCCTGGTGGCCCTGGGCTACAGCATGGTGTACGGCATCATCCTGCTTTTAAACTTCGCGCACGGCGACATCATCATGGTGGGCGCCTACGCCGCGTGGATGTGCATGGTGAACTTCCACCTGCACCCGGTCGTCTCCATCCTCATCGCGATCCTGACGAGCACCCTGCTCGGCGTCGTCATTGAGAAGGTGGCCTACACGCCGCTGCGCTCCGCGCCCCGTCTCTCGCTGCTCATCACCGCCATCGGCGTCTCCTTCCTGCTCGAAAACGGCTTCCAGCTCATTTTCGGCGCGGGCGCGAAGGACATGTCCAGCGCCATGACCGCGGTCACCGGCGGACCGAGCATCTCCTTCGGCGGGACGACCCTCAGCTTCCCCGCCATGCTCACCATCATCGTCTCGATCCTCTCGATGGCGGTGCTCACCTTCCTTGTCCAGAAGACCAAGCTCGGCAAGGCGATGCGCGCCGTCAGCGAGGATATGGGCGCGGCCCAGCTCATGGGCATCAGCGTCAACGCGACCGTCTCCTTCACCTTCGCGGTCGGCTCCGCGCTGGCGGGCATCGGCGCGATCCTCTACCTCTGCGCCTACCCGCAGGCCAACCCCACCATGGGCTCGATGCTCGGGCTCAAGGCGTTCGTCGCCGCCGTGCTCGGCGGCATCGGCTCGATCCCCGGCGCGATGATCGGCGGCTTCGTCATCGGCATGGCCGAGGCGCTCGTTTCGGCGGTCGGGCTCTCCGTGTGGAAGGACGGCGTCGTCTTCGCCATCCTGATCGTCGTGCTGCTCGTCAAGCCCACCGGCATCCTCGGGCGCAATATCACCGAAAAGGTTTAAGGGGGGCGTTGAGATGAATCAGAATCAAAAACGCATCCCCATGCCCGCGCGCTACGCGATCAACGCCGCGCTGGTCGTCCTGGCGTTTGTGGCGCTCAACCTCATCACCGGCGCGCTCTCGAGCTACTACACCAAAATTCTCATGCTTGTCGGCATCAACATCATCTTGGCCGTCTCGCTCAACGTGGCGACCGGCTACCTCGGGCAGCTTCCGCTCGGGCACGCCGGGTTCATGGCGGTCGGCGGCTATGCGGCGGGCATCTTCCTCAAGGCGATGCCCATGCCCAACCTCGACAAGCTCCCCGAAGGGGTAAACGCCGCCGCCGCGCACCTCCAATACAATTTCTACGTCGTGCTGGCGCTTCTGCTGGCGGGGCTGGTGGCCGCGATCTTTGGCATCATCATCGGCGTGCCCGCCCTGCGCCTCAAGGGGGACTACCTCGCGATCATCACCCTCGGCTTCGGCGAGATCATCCGCGTCGTGCTCCTCAACATCGACAGCGTGCTCGGCTTTGACTTCACCTTCGGCGCCTCCGGCCTCAAGCGCATCCCCAAGGCCGCGACCGTCTCGAACGTGTTCATCTGCGTGGTGATCACCTGCCTGGTGATCCACATGGTCATGAAGTCCCGCCACGGGCGCGCGATCCTCTCGATCCGCGAAAACGAGATCGCCGCCGAAAGCTGCGGCATCCACACCACCTACTACAAGGTCATGGCGTTCACCCTCTCGGCGTTCTTCGCGGGAGTGGCGGGCGCGCTCTACGCGACCTATGTCGGCATCCTCCAGCCGAACACCTTCGGCTTCATGAAATCGATCGAAATTCTCGTGATGGTCGTGCTCGGCGGCATGGGCTCGATGCTCGGTTCGATCCTCTCCGCCACCGTGCTCACCGCGCTGCCCCAGGTGCTGCTCGCCTTCGATAAGTGGCGCATGGTGCTCTATTCGATCGTGCTCATTTTGGTGATGATCTTCAAGCCCTCCGGCCTGATGGGCACCTACGACTTCTCGATGAGCAGGCTGCTTGAGAAGTTCATGAACCGCTTTGGCGGGAAAAAGAAGGGGGAGGCGGTCAAGCAATGAGCGATTACGAGCTGACCTATAACGACTACGACAGCCGGGAAAAGATCCTCCCCGAGCGCGACAAGGCCTATACCCCCGTCATGGAGGCGATCGGGCTGAGCATCGAATTCGGCGGGCTGCCCGCCGTCGACGACTTCAACCTCACCGTCGGCCGCACCGAGATCTGCGGCCTCATCGGCCCGAACGGCGCGGGCAAGACGACCGTCTTCAACCTGCTGACCAAGGTCTACCAGCCCACCCGCGGCAAGATCCTCATCGACGGCAGGGACACCAAGGGGATGAGCACCATCCAGGTCAACCGGGCGGGCGTGGCGCGCACCTTCCAGAACATCCGGCTCTTTAAGAACCTGTCGGTGATCGACAACGTCCTGATCGGGATGCACAACCACACCCATTACAACATGCTGACCTCGACCCTGCGCCTGCCGAAATACTGGAAGGCGGAGAAGGCGGCGAGGGAGAAGGCGCTGGAGCTGCTCTCGATCTTCGGGATGCAGGACCAGGCGGACGCGGAGGCGGGAAGCCTCCCCTACGGCGCGCAGCGGCGGCTGGAGATCGTGCGCGCGCTGGCGACCGGCCCCAAGCTGCTGCTGCTCGACGAGCCGGCGGCGGGCATGAACCCCTCGGAGACGACCGAGCTGATGGAGAACATCCACAAAATCCGCGATACCTTCCAGATCGCGATCATGCTGATCGAGCACGACATGAGCCTTGTCATGGGCATCTGCGAGGGGATCGCGGTGCTCAACTACGGCAAAATCATCGCCAAGGGCACGCCGGAGGAAATCCGGCGCAACCCGGTGGTCATCGAGGCGTATCTCGGCAAGAAGAGGGGGGAGAAGCAGGATGCTGAAGGTCAGTGATATCAACGTCTACTACGGCAACATCCATGCGATCAAGGACATCTCCTTCGAGGTCGCCAAAGGGGAGATCGTCTCGCTGATCGGCGCCAACGGCGCGGGCAAAAGCACCATCCTCAAGACGGTCTCCGGCCTTCTGCGCACCAAGACCGGCAGCATCACCTTCCTCGACGGCGACATCCGCACGGCGGCCCCCAACCACATCGTCAAGCTGGGGCTTGCCCACGTGCCCGAGGGGCGGCGCATCTTTTTGCAGATGACGGTGCAGGAGAACCTCGAGATGGGCGCCTATACCCAGAAGCCCACCGCGCTGTCCGCCGACCTCGAAAACGTCTACGAGCGGTTTCCCCGCCTCAGGGAGCGCCGCAGGCAGGTGGCGGGCACCCTCTCGGGCGGCGAGCAGCAGATGCTGGCGATGGGCCGCGCGCTCATGAGCCATCCGACCCTGCTGATGCTCGACGAGCCGTCGATGGGGCTTGCGCCCATCCTGGTGGAGCAGATCTTCGACATCATCCAGGAGCTGCACCGCGCCGGGACGACGATCCTGCTGGTCGAGCAGAACGCGCAGATGGCGCTTTCGATCGCGGACAGGGCGTATGTGCTCGAGACGGGGCGGATCGTGATGAGCGGCACCGCCAAGGAGATGCGGGAGGACGAGCGGGTCCAGAAGGCCTATCTCGGCATGTGAAAAAATCAAGGGGCGCGCCGAGGGCGCGCCCCTTTTTTGGAGGCGGACAGGATGGCGGAGGCCAAGACGAACGCGATGCGGATGCTCGACCGGGCGAAGATTTCCTACCGTGTGCACGTCTACGGGCACGCGGACGGGAAGATCGACGGGGTGAGCGTGGCGGAAAAGCTCGGGCAGGACGTCGACGCGGTCTATAAGACGCTCGTGACCAGGGGCGCGTCGGGCGGCAACTTTGTGTTTGTGATCCCCGTGGCAAAGGAGCTCGACCTCAAAAAGGCGGCGAAGGCGGTGGGGGAGAAGTCGGTCGCGATGATTCCGGTGGCGGAGATCAACAGGACCACCGGCTACATCCGGGGCGGCTGCTCGCCGGTGGGGATGAAGAAGCTCTTCCCCACGGTGTTCGACAGGGCGGTGGAATCGCTCCCGGCGGTCTGCGTGAGCGGAGGGCGGATCGGCTGCCAGGTCGAGGTTTCGCCGGGCGACCTGCTGCCGCTCGTCCGGGCGAAAACCGCGCCGATCACGGCGGATTAAAGGGTTTAATCTAAAAGTTTTCGCCCGCCTTTTATAAAAGGCGGCGGGTTGTCAGGGCGGAGCCCTGACGCGTGCGCTGCAGCGCACAAGATACTTGATCCTTCAGGAGCATTTTCTTTGCTTCTTTCTTTTGCGATAGAAAAGAAAGAAGATGCAAAGGGCCGCTTTCCCAGATGGGAAGCGGCCCTTTTGCGATGTTCCTTTTTCTCTTGTAAAAAGGAACCGAAAAATACGCCTGAAGGATTGGGCGTTCCGCTCGCCGCGGCGAGCGGCGCGGGGCGCGGCCCCGCGGCCCCGCCACCTTTGAAAAGGTGGACGAAACATTTGGATTTGGGTTAGTCGCCTGAGTAGACAAAGCGCGGGACGACGCGTCCGTCCTGCTCGACGTCCTCGAGGAACATGTCGAGCGGGCGCACCCAAAGCCCGCCTTCCCCGTAGAGGGCGCGGTAGACGACCAGCTCCTCGAGCGTCTCGCTGTGGCGCGCCTTGCCGATCACCTCGTATTCGCCGCCCTTGAAGTGACGCCACCGTCCGGTTTTCAGCTCGCGCGGCGCGGGCGGGACGGGCGCCGCCGGCGCGCCCGTGGATGCGGCCTCGCCGCTCGAAGCGGCGGAGAAGCGTTCCCACTCCTCCTGCGGCACGAGGATGCGGGAGCCGTAGGCGGGAACCTCCAGCTTGAGGTTGCCGTCGTTCGTCTCATAGGAGGTCCCGGTAAAGAGGTCGACGAGCGGGGAGGCGTCCACGCGGAATTCGAGGTATTCGGGATGCTCGGCGAGGTTGAGCGCCACATAGACGCTCCGGCCGTTCAGCTCCCGGCGGAAGGCGTACTGTTCATTTTTGATGAGCGCGTGGTCGTAGCCGCCGTACTGGAGCGCGGGCAGCGCGCGGCGGACGGCGCCGAGCCGCTTGATGTGCTCGCAGAGCTGGTAATTCGCGTCCTCGATCTTCCCGAGCTCGAGGCAGGGGCGCAGCCCGGCGTCCGAGCCGTTCTGCTTGATGCCCTTGACGCCCCATTCGCTGCCGTAGTAGACCGACGGCGCGCCCGGCATCGTGTAGAGCAGGGTATAGACGTTTTCAAGGTGGCGCTCGTTGCGCAGCACCGACGCGAGCCGGTTCACATCGTGGTTGTCGACGAAGTTGTAGAGGCAGAGGTTTTTATAGATACCGCCCGGGCCGAACTGCCGCGCGAGCGAGTGGGCGATCTCGAAATAGTTGCGGTCGTTGTGGGAGGAGTAGAGCCCCTTGGCGCACTCGTAGTTGGTGACCGAGTCGAGCATGTCGGGGTTGGCCCAGCGGTTGTAGTCGCCGTGGATGATCTCGCCCATCAGCCAGAAGTCGGGCCGCTTGCCCCGGCAGAAGGCCTTGAGGCGGCGGAAGAAGTCGAAGTCGACGCAGTCGGCCGCGTCGAGGCGCAGGCCGTCGATGCCGAATTCGTCCATCCACATGCCCACCGCGCCGAGCAGGTGGTCGACCACCTCGGGGTTGCGCAGATTGAGCTTGACGAGGTTGAAGTGCCCCTGCCAGCCCTCGTACCAGAAGGCGTCGCCCATCGGGCTGCCGCCGCCGAAGTTGAGGTTGTGGAACCAGCTGCAATACCGGGAGGACTGCCCGTTCTGCTGCACGTCCCGGAACGCCCAGAAGCCGCGGCCGACGTGGTTGAACACCCCGTCGAGCACGATGCGGATGCCGTTTTCATGCAGCGCGGCGCACACCCTTTTGAAGTCCTCGTTGGCGCCCAGCCGCCGGTCGAAGGTGTAGTAGTCGCTCGTGTCGTAGCCGTGCTCGGACGACTCGAACACCGGCCCGAGGTAGAGGGCGTTGACCTGCATCTCCCGCAGGTGGGGAATCCAGCCGAGCAGCTTTTCAATCCGGGGGACGGGTTCGCCGCCCTCGTTCTGCTGCGGCGCGCCGCAGAAGCCCAGCGGATAGATATGATAAAATACCGATTCATTGACCCAGCTCAAAAAAACCATCCTTCCGTGCGGGGGAGACTCGATGCGCATTGCCCGCACCCGAACAGTATACACGACTTTACAGAAAATAGCAAATCCTCGGGGATGGAAAAAAGAGGACAAGCCCCGGCTGCGGGGCCTGTCCTCTTTGCGCCGCCGGGCGGCTATTCGTCAGTCAGACTGCGCAGGCCAACCACCCGGTTGACCGGCAGGGAAAAGACCGCGGCGACCCGGTCCTGCCTGGAGCCGGCCTTTTCCATGATGGCGCGGATGATGTTTTTTTCGTTCTCCTGCTTCGAGACGATGTAGATCACTTCCTGTTCCGAAGCGATGGACATCCCGAAAAAGGGCATGGCGCTTTTTTCGCCGATCCCCTTGGCGTGGATGATGGTGCCGCCTCCCGCATCCGCTCCGCGCGCGGCGTCCATGACCAGCTCCGTATTGCCTTTGTGCGCGATGACCACGACGAGGGAAAAGCGGTTTTCTTCCATTACAAGCACCCCATTTTGTTCTGTATTCTGCCCCTGGGTCAGATATTGCAGGCTCGCTGAATTCGCGACGCTCTGCAGCGGGATCGTGAAGGCGATGCCGTTGCCCGGCACGTCGATCTGCATGGTGCGCATCAGCCCCTTCAGCAGGCCCGACGCCAGCGGGCCGGACACCACGGCGGAGAGCATGATCTTCTCCGTCTTTTCGATTCCCAGGCGGTCCAGGGTCTTCTGCTGCGCGGTGCCCTCGCAGAGGGCGGCGGTCAGGGAATGGACGCCGTTTTCGTAGAAGTATCGCAGGTAGGCGTCGCCGTATTCCCGCTTGGTAATCGTAACCAGATAATACAACATACTGCTCCCCTTTTTTAAAACGTGATGATATCGTCGTCGTTCAGGACCACGGGGTCCTCCGCGGGTTCTTCAGCCTCCCCGGCGCCCCTGGATTTGTACTTGTAGTAAACGCCCAGCAACTGGATGGTGATCAACGGGGTCATCGCCACCATGGCCACGACGCCGAAGGCGTCCACGACCACGTTGCCGCCCACGCCGCTGCAAGTCCCCATCGCGAGGGGAAGCAGGAAGGTGGCGGTCATGGGACCGGAGGCCACGCCGCCCGAGTCGAAGGCGATGGCGGTAAAGAGCGGGGGAGAGAAGAAGGTGAGGATCCCGGCGATCAGGTAGCCGGGAACCAGCAGGTACATGATGGGAAGCCCCGTCACGATGCGCAGCATGGCGAGCCCCACCGAGATCGCGACGCCGATCGAAAGGCTGGTGGACAGGGCCTTCTGCGGGATGGCGCCTGCGGTGATCGTAAGGACCTGCCTGTTCAGGACGTGGACGGCCGGCTCGGCCGCCACGATGAAATAGCCGATGACCACGCCGATCGGAACGATGATCCAGTTCTGCGCCATGCCTCCAATGATCTGGCCGATGTAGTTGCCGACGGGCATGAAGCCGACGTTGACGCCGGTCAAAAAGAGCACCAGCCCGACATAGGTGTAGCCGAGGCCCACCCCGATCTTGATCAGCTCCCCCTTCTTGAGGCGGAGGGCCGCGATCTGGAAGAGGAGGAAAAAGACGAGGATCGGGCAGAGGGCGAGGGCGACCTCCTCGATGTATTTGGGCAGGGAGGACAAAAAGAGCTGGGAGAGCTCTCTGGAGTCGGTCAGCTCGGGGATCACCACCGGGACGTATTCGCCCGTCCCCGCGCCGTAGACGATGCCGAGGAGCAGCACCGCCAGGATGGGGCCGACGGAGCAGAGGGCGACGAGCCCGAAGCTGTCGTTTTCGGCGTTGCTGTCGCTGCGGATGGCCGTGACGCCCAGCCCGAGCGCCATGATGAACGGCACCGTCATCGGGCCGGTGGTGACGCCGCCGGAATCGAAGGCCACCGAAAGGAACTCCTGCGGCACGAACCGCGCGAGCAGGAAAACGAAGACGTAGATCCCGATCAGCAGGTGGGAGAGCTTGACGCGCAGCAGCATACGCAGCATGGCGACGACCAGAAAAACGCCCACCCCGATCGCCACGGCGACGATCAGGACCATATTGGGGATGCCCGGGACCTGCTCGGCCAGCACCTGGAGGTCGGGCTCGGACATGGTGATGAAGATGCCCACGAGCAGGCTCACAAGGATGATCAGCCACACCCTGCGCGACTTGGTGACGGCGGATCCCACGTGGCTGCCGATCGGGGTCATGGCCAGGTCGGTGCCCAGGGTGAAGAGCCCCATCCCCAAAATCAGCAGAAGCGCCCCGAGCACAAAGCCCATCAGCAGGCTGTTGGGAACGGGGGAGATGGAAAAGCAGAGCAGGAAGACGATCCCCGTCACCGGCAGGACGGAGGAGAGGGATTCTTTCAGCTTCTCGGAAAGAATCGTTCGGTTCTGTTTCAACAGAGGGAGCTTCGTTTTACCCACATAATCCCCTTTCTGTCGCTGGTAGCAACACGGCCGGCGGCATCCGGGGCCGGATGGCGGCGCCCAAAATTTTTTTTATGGTTCATTATAACATATCTCTTTGGCGGATGAAAATGCTTCCGGCGAATAAAATGAAAATAAAAAAGCCGCCCGGTCTTCGACCGGGCGGAAAATTTGGAAGGCGTATTCAAAATTGGGGAGGAAACAAAATCAGTAGTTCTTGCACTGGAGCTGGAAGTACGCCTGCGGATGGTCGCAGACCGGGCAGACCAGCGGGGCCTTCTCGCCCACATGGATGTGGCCGCAGTTGGAGCACTGCCAGATGACGATGCCGGTCTTCTCGAACACCTGCTTGGTGTCGACGTTCTTGAGCAGGGCGAGGTAACGCTCCTCATGCTCCTTCTCGATCTTGGCGACCGACTCAAAGAGGAATGCGATCTTGTCGAAGCCCTCTTCCTTGGCTTCCTTGGCGAAGGTGGCGTACATGTCGGTCCACTCGTAGTTCTCGCCCGCGGCGGCGTCCTTCAGGCAGGCGGCCGTGTCGGGGATGCCGTCATGGAGCAGCTTGAACCAGATCTCGGCGTGCTCCTTCTCGTTGGCGGCGGTCTCTAAGAACAGGTTGGAAATCTGGACAAAGCCCTCTTTCTTCGCTTTGGAGGCGTAGTAGGTGTACTTGTTGCGCGCCTGGCTTTCGCCCGCAAACGCCGCGGCAAGGTTGGCTTCGGTTTTGGTGCCCTTCAGATCTTTCATGTCACATACCTCTTTCTTGAATTTATTTGTCAGTGCTTTTCGGCACAGTTTTGGCAGATCCCCGTGATGTAGACCTGATAGCCGGTCACGGTAAAGTCGGTAATGCCGCGGATGCGGGCCTCGAGGCCGCCCAGGTCGCCGAGCTCGATGTCGTAGAGCCGGCCGCAGCGGTCGCAGAGCAGGTGGTGGTGCGCGTCGGTGCGCGCGTCAAAGCGGTCGGACGCGCCGGGCAGGCAGATCTTGAGGAGCTCCCCCTGCTGGGCAAGCTGGTTGAGGTTGCGGTAGACGGTGCCGAGGCTGATGTTCGGCTCCCGCTCGCGCACCATCGCGTAGACGGCGTCCGCCGTCGGGTGCACGGGGTGCTCCATCACAGCCTGGCGGATAAGCTCCCGCTGTCTGGAATATTTCATAGGCTCCAATCCTTACCGGTTATTTTTAATAATGATAATGATTACTGAATATTATTATAGCCGCGCCGGTCGATTTTGTCAACCCCATATCACAAAATTTCGGGGAAAAAAGAAAGCGGCCCGCCCCTCCCGCGAAGAGGAAGGAAAGCCCCCTCCCGCTGTTGCGGGAGGGGGCTTTCGCGTTCTATTCGGAAATCGGGTTGAGCACGAACTTGTGCGGGGCGGCGACCTTTTCGTCGTAGCAGGAGAAGGTCACGTCGAGGTGCGGCTGCGACAGCTTGGGGGTGACGAGGCTGACGAGCGGGGTGATGACGAGGGAGGCGACGATCGCGATCGCGCCCGCCGAGGTCGGCGCGGTGAAGGGGAAGAAGAAGTTCCACACGCAGATGCCGATGCCGACCGCGAAGCTCACCCACACGCTCGCGGTGGTCGCGCCCCGCCAGAAGAGCCCGAGGATGAAGGGCCCGAGGAAGGCGCCCGCCAGCGCGCCCCACGAGAGGGACATGAGGGAGGTGATGAGGTTGTTGGGGTTGAGGGCGAGCACGACCGACAGCGCGACGAAGAAGATGCAGAGCAGCCGGATCCAGCGGAGCTGGACCTTGTGGGTCATGTCCTTCATGAAGACGCCCTTAAGGAAATCGAGGGTGAAGGTGGAGGAGGAGGTGATGACGAGGGAGGAGAGGGTCGACATCGACGCGGAGAGGACGAGGATCATGACGACGCCGATCAGCAGGTCGGGCAGGGAGGAGGCGAGCATCTGGGGGACGATGTTGTCGAAGACCGGCTTGCCCCCCTCGGGAACGGTGTAGTAGAGCCGCCCGAACGCGCCCATGAAGTAGCTGCCCCCCGCGATGACGAGCGCGAAGAGGGTGGAGATGATCGTCCCGGCGTGGATCGATTTCTCGTTCTTGATCGTGTAGAACTTGTGGACCATCTGGGGCAGGCCCATCGTGCCGAGGCTCGTCAGGATGACGACGCCGAGCAGGGCGAGCGGGTCGGGCCCGAAGAAGGAGACGAACGCGCCGTTTAAGGCGGGGGCCGTCTCGCTCGGGATGGCGGAGAGCCGGGCGAAGGCGGAGGAGAAGCCGCCCTGGCCGTTCAGGATGAAGACGACGACGAGGCAGATGCCGCCGAGCATGATGATCCCCTGCACGAGGTCGTTGAGCGCGGCGGCCATATAGCCGCCGACCACGACGTAGATGCCGGTGAGCAGGGCGATGCCGAGCACGCACCAGGTGAAGTCGATGCCGAACGCCATCGAGAAGAGGCCGGACAGGCCCTTGTAGACCGAGGCGGAGTAAGGCACGAGGAAGACGAAGATGATGACCGACGCGACGGTGCGCAGGGCGGGGCAGCAGTACCGCTTGGCGAAGAAATCGGGCATGGTGGCCGACTCGAAGTGCTTGGTCATGACGCGGGTGCGCCGCCCGAGCACCACCCAGGCGAGCAGGCTGCCGATGAGGGCGTTGCCGATGCCGATCCAGGTGGAGGCGACGCCGAAATTCCAGCCGAACTGCCCCGCGTAGCCGACGAACACCACCGACGAAAAGTAGGAGGTGCCGTAGGCGAACGCGGTGACCCACGGCCCCACGTTGCGCCCGCCGAGCACGAAGTCGCCGACGTTGCCCGCGTGGCGGCGGCAGTAGACGCCGATGCCGACCGTGACGGCAAAAAACAGCGCGATCATCAGGATTTTTTCAAACATAACGATGTCCTCCTCATTGCCGTCCCGTCTTCCGGGGGTTCCGGAGAAACAAAAATCCCGTCCTCCGGAACTTCCGGAGGACGGGACGTGTTCCCGTGTTACCACCTCGGTTTGCGCCGGCCTCGCGGGCGGCGCCTCTGCGGGTGCCCGACTTCCCGGCCACCCCGCGCGTTAACGGGCGCTCCCGGCGCAGCCTACTGGGTTTCCCGTTCGGTGCGCGGCTCGCGGAGGGTATTCGGTGCCGTCCCTCCCCGCGCCTCTCATCATCCGGCCGCTTTCTGTGGGGGATCGGAAGGACCTACTTGTCTCCGGTCGCTGCCTTTCGCGCATCAACGCATTGGCGCGTTGATGTGAAATGCTGAGTTCTATTTTAGCAGGCAAAATCGCTAAAGTCAAGTGTTTTCGACGGAAATTTTTCCACACCCGCAGGCCTCGTAATTTTCCCCGGCGAACTGCCAGTCGACGAGCTTCCACCAGGCTTCGAGATAATCGGCCCGCAGGTTGAGGTACTTGAGGTAGTAGGCGTGCTCCCACACGTCGACGCAGAGGACCGGCCGCAGCCCGAGGGGCAGAGGGGTGTCCTGGTTCCCGGTGGAGAGGACGCGCAGCCGCCCGTCCCCGTCGCAGGCGAGCCACGCCCAGCCCGCGCCGAACCGGGTAAGCGCCGACTGGGTCATCACGTCGCGCAGCCGCTCGCAGGAGCCGAAGGCGGCGTCCACCGCCTTGGCGAGCGTGCCGCAGGGACAGGCGGAGGCGGGCTTCGGGGTCATGCAGTCGAAATAAAACTCGTGCGACCAGACGCCGCCCGCGTTGCGCAGCACGTCGGTGCGGATCCGCTCGGGAAGCCGGTCGCAGCCGAGGATGAGCTGCTCGAGGGACCAGCCGTGGAATTCGGGAAACTCCCGGAGGGCTTCGTTGAGCTTTTTGACATAGCCCGCCTGGTGGCGGTCGTGGTGGACCGTCACGGTGCGGGTGTCGATGTACGGTTCAAGCGCGTCGTAGGCGTAGGGGAGCGGGGCGAGTTCAAACGGATACTGTTCGTTCATGCTTCCCCTCCGTCAGCGCGGGATGCGGATGTAGCGGGAATCGGCGTAACCGACCGTGCCCCGGAAGTTGACGACGTACCAGTTGTTCCACTGACCGTTGATGATGATGGGATCGCCGTTCCAGGCGCGTGCGATCGACTGCGATTCGGTGGAGGGGAACTGGCGGATGTTGAGCCAGCCCGACCGGACGACGACGGTGCCCCGGCGCGGCGCCTGCGGCAGGACGAAGGGAATGCCGAAGTAATCGGTCAGCGAATAGGCGACGTTGGCGGCGATCTCGGCGATGTTGGCCTTGATCCATTCGGCGTCCTCGAGGTTGTCGTGGTAGGCGAATTCGATCAGCACGCCGGGCGCGCGCGTCTTGGCGACCTCGCCGAGCCGGGTGGTCGGGACCGTCTTGACCAGCCAGGGGTAGGGGTAAATCTCCTTGAGGTTCTCCGCGATGATGTCGGCCGCCCGCTTCCCGGCGGCGCTCGTCGGATAGTAGTAGACCTCCGAGCCCTGACGCAGCCCGGCCTCCCCCTCGGGCGCGGCGTTGGAGTGCAGCGCGAGGTGCAGGTCGTAGTTGCCGTGGTTGGATTGCGCGATCGACGACGCAGCGGTCATGTCGGGGGTGTTGCGCACCCAGCGGATGCCGGAGGAGAGCAGGTAGGGCTCCATCGCGTCCGCGATGAGGTTCATATAGTATTCCTCGGTGCCGCCGTTGACAAAGTGATTCCAGTCCTGCGTGGACGGGCTCAGATAGATGATGGGCATAGAATTCCTCCTGTCGGTGGTTTTGGTGCCTTTTTTCCTGTTTCAGACTATGCCCGGCGGGGAAAAAAGGTGCCGGCGCCGCCCGGCGGGAAAAAACGCGCGCGGCGGCCGGGCCGCTGTCAGCCTGCCGGCAGAAAAATGGGAGGATGGTAAAGGACTTTAAAAAGAATGATTAACTAATAGAAGAGCTTGGAAAAACATAGGCAAAAACGCCAAAACGGCATGTTTGATTTGTGTTATACAGACAAAAATACGAAAATATGGCAGAAAACCACTTTACACAGGGGCGGAAATCGGTATAATAAAAATAGATATTATTAAATTGATTAATTAAATAATTCTGGAGCGTCCTCCATCGTCCGCGGCCCGGTTCCGTGGCGCGATGACGGGGAGGCGGATGGGGGGAATCGCGATGAAACCAAAACAGGCGGCGCCGCTGCTTCTGCTGGCGCTCATCTGGGGGATCTATTATGTGGCCAGCCACAAGTCGGTGGAGCGGATGTCCGTCTTTACGGTCGGGATCGTCATCCGCCTGCTGACGATGGTGCTGCTGACCGCCGTCATGCTCTGGAAGCGGGAGCTGCCCTCCCTTTTGAGGGTGAAGGGCGTGTTCGCCCGGCTGCTGCTGATCGGGCTGATGGGCTTCCTGCTCGACCTCACGGCGTTCGTCGGTCTCTCCCTCTCTCCGGCGGGCGCGGGCACCGCCCTGCTCAAGACGGACATCCTCTTCGTCAACCTCATCAGCGTCATCATCTATAAGCAGAAGTTCACCGGCCGGGAGTGGATCGACACCTTTGTGATGCTCTTTGGCGTGCTGCTCGTGATGGATTTCGACTTCCTGCACGCCTCCCTCGGCGGAAAGGGGGACATCTTCTTCATCCTGAGCGCGCTCTTCGTCTCGATCAACGCGTTTCTCATCAAGAGCGTGCAGCGCAGCGGGAAAAATTCCGTCTCCAACGATGTGATCGCCTACTACAACAACTTTGTGACGATGATCCTCTTCACCGTCACCGCCTGCATGATGGGCACGATCGGGCAGCTCCGCCTCTTCGGGACCGACCCCGGGATTACCCTCGGACTCGTCGTCGCGGGGCTCGGGCAGACGGGCGTCTACATCGTCTACTACTACGACCTCGCGCGTTTCCCCGTCTGGCTCGTCAAGGTGTTTCTGCTCTTCATGCCGATCGTCTCGACCGTCATCAGCTTCCTGCTCTTCGGCGAGACCCTCACGGGGAAGCAGCTTTTGGGCGTCGCGGTGGTGCTGGCCGGCGCGATGGGCGTCCTGTTTGAACAGCGTAAGAAGGAGGAGGGGCATCTGGCCGCCTCCATGTAAACCATATCAAGACCAGGAGGGCGTTGACTATGAACACAAAGAATTTCCGCTTCCACATGCCGGTCGCCGTGCACTACGGCGTCGGCATCGCGCATAACATGACCGGGCGGATCCGGGGGGAGAGGGTCATGATCGTCTGCGATCCCTTTCTCTACCAAAGCGGCGTTGCCGAAAAGCTCGGCGGCGCGCTCGAGGGCAAGACCGTTTCCTACTTCAGCGGCATCGAGCCCAACCCCTCCACCGTGAGCGTGGACGCGTGCGCCGAGGCCGCGCGCGTCGCGCGCGCCGAGACGGTCATCGGCGTGGGCGGCGGCAGCGCGATGGATGTGGCGAAGGTCGTGGCCTGCCTCGTGACCAACGGCGGCAGCATCTACGACTACTACGCGGGCGGCACCAAACGGTTCGGTCCCCGCGCGGTGAAGCTGATCCTCATCCCGACCACCGCGGGCACCGGCAGCGAGGTCACCAACGTCGGCGTCTACACCAACCCGCGCGCGGGGGTCAAAATGCCCTTCGTCACCGACGAGTTTTGGGCGGACGAGGCGCTCATCGACCCGGAGATGACCTATTCGCTGCCTCCGGCGGTGACCGCCTCCACCGGCATGGACGCCTTCTGCCATGCGATCGAGGCCTACTGGAACAAGGAGAGCCAGCCGATGTGCGACTTTCTGGCGATGGGCGCGCTCAAGACGATTCTCGAGAACATCAAGGCCGCCTACGACCATCCGGACGACACCGAGGCGCGCGGCGCGATGATTACGGCGGCGCTGGTGGCGGGCGTGGCGTTCAGTCAGACCCGGACGACGGGCATCCACGCGGTCAGCTTCCCGCTGACCACCGAGTTCCACGCCAGCCACGGCGCGGCCTGCTCGATCACCCTCCCGGCCTTCATCCGGGCGGCGAAGCAGGGCGCGGCCGAAAAGCTGCGGGTGCTCGCCGGGTACCTCGGCTACGCGGACGCGGACGCGCTCGCGGACGGGGTGGAGGCGCTGATGCGGAGCATGAAGATGCCGGTGCGGCTTCGGGAGCTGGGCGTGCGGGAGGCGGACATCCCGCACATCGCCGAAGTCGGGCTGACGGCGGCGATCATACAGCTCACGCCGGCGGAAATGAACCAGGAGACCGTCGAAGCGCTGCTGCGCTCGATCCTATAAGAAAGGGGCCGGAAGCCTTGAATGAGAAAAAAACAGCCATGCTGCGGAAAAAGGCGCATGAAATCCGCAAATACACGCTGACGTCGATCGGGAAGCTCGGTGTGGGCCACATCGGGGGCAGCCTCTCGCTGCCCGAGGTCCTCGCGGTGCTCTATTTCGACGCGATGAACATCGACCCGGCGGACCCGAAGAAGCCCGACCGCGACCGCTTCGTCCTCTCCAAGGGGCACGGCGGCCCGGCGCTCTACGCGACGCTGGCGCTCAGGGGCTATTTTGGGCTCGACTGGCTGGACACCCTCAACCGTCCGAACACCAACCTCCCGAGCCACTGCGATATGAACCGCACGCCGGGCGTCGATATGACGACGGGCAGCCTCGGGCAGGGGTTCTCGGCCGCCGTGGGCATGGCGGTGGCGGGAAAGCTGGACCGCAGCCCCGTCCGCGTCTATACGATCATCGGCGACGGGGAGAGCCAGGAGGGGCAGATCTGGGAGGCCGCCATGCTGGCGGGCAGCCGCAGGCTCGGCAACCTGATCGCCTTCACCGACTACAACAAGATGCAGCTTGACGGGTACATCGAAGAGGTCAACGGCCTCTACCCGCTCGACAAAAAGTGGGAGGCGTTCGGCTGGCATGTGCAGTCGGTGGACGGCCACGACGTCGCGGCCATCTCCCACGCGATCGACAACGCGCAGAAGATCACCGACCGCCCGTCGATGATCCTTCTGGACACCGTCAAGGGCAAGGGCGGCTATTTCTGCGAGAACCAGGTCGCCTCCCACAACATGAACATCACCGGGGAAATGTGGCAAAAAGCGGTGGCGCTGCTGGACGAGGAGGACGCATGATGGAACTGGAAAACAGATGGCTGAGGGAGACCTATGTGGATGAGCTCATCGCGGCGGCCGAACGGGACGAGCGCGTCGTCATCCTGGAGGCCGATTTGAGCAAGGCGGCCGGCACCGGCCGCTTCAAAGAGCGGTTCCCCGAGCGGACGATCAACGTGGGAATCGCCGAGGCGGGCATGATCGGAACGGCCGCCGGCATGGCGGCGATGGGGAAGATCCCCTTCACCCACACCTTCACCCCCTTCTCCACCCGCCGGGTGTGCGACCAGGTGACGCTGTCGGTGGCCTACGCGGGGCTCGGCGTCAAGATCATGGGCAGCGACCCGGGCGTGACCGCCGAGCTCAACGGCGGCACCCACATGAGCATGGAGGATGTGGCGATCATGCGCAACATCCCCGGCATGACGATCTTCGAGCCGACCGACAGCGCCCAGCTGCGCGCCGCCTTCCCGCAGATCGTGGAGTGCGCGGGGCCGGTCTACATCCGCCTCCTGCGCCGCAACGCGGTGAAAATTTTCGAGGAGGGCTGCGCCTGCACCCTCGGCAAGGGGATCGTCCTGCGCGAGGGCCGCGACGTCACCATCGCGGCCAGCGGCATCATGACCGCCGAGGCGCTCGACGCCGCGGAGCTTCTAAGGGCGGACGGCATCGACGCGGAGGTGCTCAACTTCCACACCGTCAAGCCGTTCGACGAGGCGCTGCTGATCGCCAGCGCCGGCAAGACGGGTGCGGTCGTGAGCGCGGAAAACCACTCGATTTTAAACGGACTGGGCGGCGCGGTCGCCGAGTGCCTGTCGGAAAACCGCCCTGTGCCGCTGCGCCGGGTCGGGGTGCGGGACCACTTCGGCGAGGTAGGGCTCACCGAGTTCCTCAAGGAGAAGTACGGCCTCACGGCGAAAGACATCGCGGCGGCAGCCAAATCCGCCGTCGCGGCGAAAAAGGGATAAACGGCGCGGGGAAGGCCCCGCGCGAAGGAGGAGTTATCGTGCAAAAGATCATCATCGGTTCGGACAAATCGGGCTTTTCCCTCAAGGAGGCGGTCAAGGCCCACCTGCTTGAACGGGGCGTCGAGGTGGAGGACTGCGGCACCTTATCGCTCGAAGCGGGCATCCCCTATTTCGAGGTGGCGCCGGTCGTCGCCGAGCGGGTCCAGTCGGGCGAATTTTCGCGCGGCATCCTGATCTGCGGGACGGGCGCGGGCATGGCCGTGGTGGCCAACAAATACCGGGGCGTCTACGCCGTGGCGTGCGAGAGCGTCTACGCGGCGGAGAAATGCCGGGCGATCAACGACGCCAACGTCATGACGATGGGCGGCTGGATCGTCGCGCCCGAACTGGGCGTCGCCATGGTGGACAAATTCCTCGACACCGGCTTCACCGACAACCTCGAGGAGTGGCGCAGGGACTTCCTCAAAAACGCGCGCGTCAAGGTGGCGAATCTGGAAGAAACCATTTACAAATAAGGAGAGAGCGGCATGAAATACTTTTTGGACAGCGCAAAACTCGACGAGATCAAATTCGCCTACGAGCACTACTGCATCGACGGCGTGACCACCAACCCCAAGCACATCAAGCTGAGCGGCAAGCCGTTTATGCAGTGCGTGCGGGACATCGCGGCGTGGCTGCGGGAGACCGGCCTGGAGGGGACGGATTTCCCCGTCTCCTTCGAGATCAACCCCCACCTCGACCAGTGGGAGGAGATCGTGGCGGCCGCCAAGGAGGTCGCCTCCTACTCGAAGAACTACGCCATCAAGATCCCCTGCTGCGAGCAGGGGGTCATCGCCGCCAAAAAGCTCGAGGAGCAGGGCGTGCGCACCAACGTGACCCTCGTGTTCAGCCCCTCCCAGGCGATCCAGGCGGCCAAGCTGGGCGCGAAGTTCGTCTCCCCCTTCGTGGGCTGGAAGGAGAACAACGGCGAGGACGCGCTCGAATACATCTCCAGGATCGTGAAGATCTACCGCAACTACGACTACAGGACCGAGATCATTGTCGCCGCCGTGCGCAGCGGCAAGCAGATCGTCGACTACGCCTGCGCGGGCGCGGACATCGTCACCTGCGGGCTGCAGGTCTACAAGGACTCCTTCGAGCATCCCTTCACCTCCTACGGCCTCGGCGTCTTCCGCGACGCGTGGGACAGCACCGTGAAGGAATAAGGACACACATCCATTGACAGGAGGAAACGATATGAGCGACTATAAAGGCGTGCTGCACGAGACGGCGGTCCGCTTCCCCGACACTGACATCTGGATGGACTCCTGCGGGGAGGAGGAGCTGGACTACGGCCTCGCGCGCGGCATCGTGGGCGCGACGAGCAACCCGATCATCGTGGGCGCGGTGGTCAAGAAGGAGCTCCCCTACTGGGAGCCCCGCATCCGCCGGCTGATCGCGGAGAACCCCTCGGCCACCGAGGACGAGATCACCTGGCTGCTCCTCTACGAGGTGGGCCGGGAGCGCAGCAAAAAGCTGCTGCCCGTCTTTGAAAAATTCAAGGGCAGGA
>NZ_DBMDHH010000029.1:0-3652 GCF_057433415.1 Anaerotruncus sp.
CGCCCAAGAAGTCGGCGGAAGAAGGGCGCTCAAGGGGACTTCCGCCAGTCCCCTTGAGAAACCCCCGGGAGTACCTTGCCATAACCCGCAGGTTACCGTCACTCCCCACGGGTACACCAGCTGAAGGCTCAATTCAGGTTGCGGGCACCCCCAACAATGGCTGCCAGAAGGCTCGCCGAGGACTCGCGGCGGAAAACAACGCCCGTTCCGGGCGTTCGCGCGCCCTGCGCGCGTGCGCGGCTTCGCCGCGCAGTTTTCCGCCTCCGCGTGGGCGCTGCGCGCCACGCAAAAGCGGACGTGTCTCCCCGAATGCACTTTCGGTACGGTTCCGGAGACTCGCCGGCAGAGGCATTGCGCCCGCGGCGCGGCGGCTGGCGGGATGCTGTACACCCGTCCGCTGATCCGTGAAGAGGGCGCCGCCGACTTTGGCCGCAGGCCAACAGGAGGCGGCGTTGGGGTCGCAGGGGCGCAGCCCCTCGTGCCCTTCTTTGGTTCCTTTCTTGGGCAAGCAAGAAAGGAACTCGCTGTCGGTCGACCACCGACAAACTGCGCCGCTCGATGAGCGGAAAATCTAAGCCCACCCCGGGGCGGGACCCGGCAGCTCCGCCGCTCGCCGAGCGGACAATCTAAGGCCGCCGTCGGTCGACTACCGACAAACTGCGCCGTTCGATGAGCGACAAATCTAAGCCCACCCCGGGGCGGGACCCGGCAGCTCCGCCGCTCGCCGAGCGGACAATCTAAGGCCGCCGTTGGCCGACTACCGACAAACCGTGCCGCTTCATGAGCGGCAAACCCAAAAGGGCCCACCGGCGATGCCGGTGGGCCCTTTTCCAGATAAACCTATTTTTGCAGCATGAGCTTGGCGCATTTGTAGACGTCACCGCATCCGAGGGTGAGAACGAGGTCGCCCGGCTTGGCGTTGGCCATGACGTACCTGGCGATCTCGGGGAACGCGGGGAACCAAACCGAGCCGGGGATTTTTTCGGCGAGCTGGCTGGTGTAGACGCCGTAGGTGTTCTTCTCGCGGCTGCCCATGATCTCGGACATGACCACATGGTCGGCGAGGGCGAGGGCAAGCGCGAAGTCGTCCATCAGCATTTGGGTGCGCGAATAGGTGAACGGCTGAAAGACCGCCCACACCTCGCGGAAGGGAAGCTCCTTGGCGGCGCGGAGGGTCGCGGCCAGTTCGGCGGGATGGTGGGCATAGTCGTCCGCGATTGTGACCCCGTTCACGGCACCGAGGATTTCAAACCGCCGCCCCGCCCCGCGGAACTTCGCGAGGTGCTCGGCGATCGCGGAAACGGGCGCGCCCGCATGGATGGCGGCGGCGATCGCGGCAACGGCGTTGAGGATGTTGTGACGCCCGGGCACATGGATGGTAAAGCGGCCGAGCGGCTTTCCGTGATGGAGCAGGTCGAAGGTGGAGACGGCCCCCTCATGGACAATGCCGGCGGGGGAGTAGTCGCAGCTCTCCTCCCAGCCGAAGGTGATAATCTCCTTGCCCGTGACGCTGGAGACCGCCTTCATCGAGTTTTCGTCGCTGCCGTTGACGATGACGGCCTTTTTCGCCATCCCGGCGAAGATGCGGAAGGATTTGACGATGTTTTCGATCGTGCCGAAATACTCGAGGTGGTCGGCGTCGACGTTGAGGATGACCGCCACGTCGGGATCGAGCTGGAGGAAGTGGTCGTTGAACTCGCACGCCTCGCACACCATGACGCCGCTTTCCCCCACGCGGCCGTTGCCGCCGATGGCCGGCAGCTTGCCGCCGATGACCGCCGTCGGGTCGAGGCCCGCGCCGAGCAGAATCTGGGTGAGCATGGCGGTGGTGGTGGTCTTGCCGTGGGTGCCGCAGACGCAGATGCACTCGTGGTAGAGGCTCGTGAGGTAGCCGAGGATCTCCGCGCGTTCGACGGTGGGGACCCCGCTTTTTTTCGCGGCGATCAGCTCGGGGTTGTCGGCCATGATCGCGGCGGTGTAGATGATGAGGTCCGCGCCGTCGATGTTTTCGGCGCGCTGGCCGAGCGTGACCGGGATGCCCATGCTGCGTTCGAGCGAGACGGTGTCGGATTCGTTGTTGTCGGAGCCGGTGATGAAATAGCCCTGCGCGTGCAGAATCTGCACGATGGGGAACATTCCCGACCCGCCGATGCCGATAAAATGGATGTGCTTTACCGTTTTCAGGAGGCTTCCGTCGAACATGCGCGCTTTCAACTCCAAAAAGGAAAGGCAGCGAGCCTTTCCCGTCAAATTTGCTTGGATATTTTACTTGTATGTAGTATAGGACGGATTGGTGAAAAATTCAAGTGCGCCAGGGCGTGGTGCATAACTTTTGGAAAACCGCCGAATACTATCGATAGCATCTTTGACAAAACCCGAGGAGGAAATTCACCATGCAGATCACCGATATCAAAATCCGCCGTACCTATCAGGATACCCGCCTGCGCGCGCTGGTATCCGTGACGATCGATGGAGAGCTCGCCGTCCACGACATCAAGGTCATCGAGGGCCCGGAACGCCTCTTTGTGGCGATGCCCAGCCGCAGGGACGACAGCGGCGCCTTCCGGGACATCGCCCACCCGATCACGACCGCCGCCCGCCGCCAGCTCGAGGACGCGATCCTCTCCGCCTACCAGGAGCACCTCGCGGCGCAGCAGGGCGCCCAGCAGCTCGAGGAGCACCTGCACGCCGGCCAGGAAGCCGGTGAATGAATACCGCCCCGCGGAAACGCGGGGCGGTATTTTTGCCGTCCGCGGCATTTGTTAAGCATCTGTGAATTTTTGCGCGCCGCACGCAAACCCCGTCGGATTTTGTGTTAAAATAATCCACAGACGGTTTCCCGCGGCCCTGCCGCGAATTCTTGATTACGACGAGGTGGCCATGCGAAAGTTCCTGACCCTGCTGGCGGCGCTGCTCATTGCGCTGCCCCTCTCCCTCCCGGCTTCGGCCGAACAGAATCCCGGGCAGCCGCCGACCCTCTACGCGGAGGCGGCGATCCTGGTGGACGCGGACACCGGGCAGGTGCTCTACCAGAAGAATCCCGACAAAAAAATGTATCCGGCGAGCATCACCAAGCTCATGACCTGCCTGATCGCGATGGAGGAGGCGCAGCCGGACGACGTGGTGACGATGACCGACGAGGCGGTCTTCGCGGTCCCGCGCGACACCACCCACATCGCGCTGACGGGGGGCGAGCAGCTCACCGTCGAGCAGCTGGAATACGCGATGATGGTCGAGTCGGCCAACGACGCGGCCAACGGGCTCGCCGTCCATCTGGCCGGCTCGCTCGAGGCGTTCGCGCGGCGGATGAACAGCCGCGCCGCCGAGCTCGGCCTTCAGAACACGAACTTTGTAAACGCCAACGGCCTGCCGAACACGGCGCACTACACCTCGGCGCGGGACATGGCGGTCATCACGCGGGAGGCCTATGGCCATCCGGAGTTCCGCACGCTGGCGGGCACCACCCACTATGAGATCCCTCCCACCAACAAGCAGGCGGAGACCCGGCGGCTCAACAACCGCAACTATATGTTCACGCTGAACGACACCTATCCCGGCGCGTTCGCGGGCAAGGTGGGCTGGACGGAGGAGTCCGGCCACACGCTGGTCACGCTTGCCGAGCGGGGCGGCGTGACCCTCATCTGCATCGTGC
>NZ_DBMDHH010000029.1:3662-36750 GCF_057433415.1 Anaerotruncus sp.
GTGCTCCACTCGGACGGGGTGATCGACGCGCAGTACATCGACTCGACCAACCTCTTCGATTACGGCTTCGGCGCCTTCTCGCGGACCGCCGTGCCCGCCTCGAAGATCGAGCGGCGGGAGGCCCCCTATACGGGCGCGGACGGCGGGACGCTCACCGCGTCCCTCGCGGCGGAGGGGGAGGCCTCCGTCCTGCTCCCCGCCGGGACGACGGCGGACGACCTTGGGGTGCGCTATTCCATTCCCGATCCGCTGACGCCCAAGACGGCCGCCGAAGCCCGCGCCGAGCTGGTGCTCCCCTCGCCCCCCGGGCGGATGGAAGAGCTCGTGGGGACCGTCCCGCTCGCCCTCTCGCTGCCGCAGCCGGAGACGATGCCCGCGGACGCCGCGCCGCCGGAGGATGGAAAAGGTCCGCTGCCCATGCTCCTGCGCTGGGCCGGCATCCTCGGGGGCGTGCTGCTGGGACTGGCGGTCCTGCTGCTGGCCGTGCGCGCGGTGCTGCGGGCGCGCTACCGCAAAATGCGCCGGAGGCGCCGCCGCGTGAACCGCGCCGCGCCCCCGCAGGCCCGCCCGCGCCCGCGTCCGGAAACCTTCATCGACGTGCGCACGGGCAAGGACGCGAAGGACAAGATCCGGATCATCGACGTGGAGGAGCTGAAATAGGGGGATTCGCCCGCCGGGCAATCACCGAATCGAAAAGACCCTCATAGGATGGGGTATACGTGAGTATGCCAGTAAAATCCTATGGGGGTACTTTTATGACTGCATATAAAACCTTTGCCGTCGTCGGGGGGGACCTGCGCCAGGCGCACGTCGCAAACCGGCTGGCGGCACAGGGGAAAACGGTTTACGCCATGCTGCTCGAAACGAACAGCGCGCTTGAGAAAAGCCTGGTGTGCGCCGAAGACCCGGAGGACGTCCTGCCGCAGTGCGACGTGATCATCTTTCCTCTGCCGATGAGCACCGACGAACGGCATGTGAACGCGCCCTTT
Source organism: Anaerotruncus sp. (assembly GCF_057433415.1). Taxonomy (NCBI): domain Bacteria; kingdom Bacillati; phylum Bacillota; class Clostridia; order Eubacteriales; family Oscillospiraceae; genus Anaerotruncus; species Anaerotruncus sp. The sequence continues at coordinate 4,652 of NZ_DBMDHH010000029.1, forward strand.
TCCAAGCAGAAGGTGCGGGTGTGCGACTGCCTGTCGGGGCTCAAGCCGGGCGCCTGCGTGCTGGGCGGCAAGGTGAGCCCGGCGATGCGCGCGCTGGCCGAGAGCTGCGGCGTCACGATCATCGACTACTTTGAACGGGAGGAGCTCTGCGTGAAAAACGCGGTCATCACCGCCGAGGGCGCGGCGTCGATCGCGATGGAGGAGCTGCCGATCTCCCTGTTCGGCTCCCGCTGTATGATCACCGGGCACGGGCGGATCTCCAAGGCGCTGATGCGCATCCTGCGCGGGATGGGCGCGGATGTCACAGTCGCGGCGCGCAAACACGGCGACCTGGCCGAGATCGAGGCGGAGGGATGCCGCGCGGTACATATCGCGACGCTCGCGGAGCACGTCCGGGGGATGGATGTCCTCTTCAACACGGTGCCCGCCCGCATCCTCACCGCCGACATCCTGGAGAAGCTGGGCCCGGATACGCTGCTGATCGATCTTGCTTCAAAGCCGGGCGGGGTGGGGCGGACGTTTGCACCATCGCCCAAACGCCCGGAACGCCCGGCTTCGCGGGCCGGGCGGGCCCACCCGCGCCTGTCCCCAAAGACGGCTCCCGAAGGTTTTGGAAGGGGTGGAGCGCAAGGGACCACGGTTCGGGCGGCAAAGGCCCGATCCGTGCGCGGGGCCGGGACGCGGGGAAAGGTTGCGTAAACAAAGCGGATGATGGAAGTATTTACAAATAGGACATAGACTTCTAGACACTAAACTGATAAAATAGAACGGTAACATGATGAAGGGCGCTTTGTGAGGAGGGAGAGGCACAATTGAACAGAGAGCAGCGGCTTTACAGCGTGATTTATGACTATTTTTTCACCCGCATCTGCCTCGGGTTCTACCAGGAGGGGGACACCCTGCCCTCGATTGGGGAGGCGCGCGAAATGTTCGGCGTCTCGACGCGCACCATCCGCAAGGCCTACCACATGCTCGAGGAGGGGGGCTACCTGTCGATCTCGCGCGGGAGGAACGCCGTTGTGATCAGGGGGGCGCCGGGCGGCCAATGCCGCGAGGTGTGCGTCGCCTATTTCGCGGCCCGGCGCGACGCCATCCTCGACCTGTCCTGGATGGCGAAAAAGATTCTGCCGGAGATCTTCCTGCGGGGGTTCCTGATGATGGACGGGGAGGGGCTGGACGGACTCGCCCTTTCGGTGGAGAAGATGCGCATACAGAACCTTCAAACGCAGCTCCAATGCTTCTGCCGGATTCTCGCGCCGCTGGGCAACCCGCTGCTCACCTCCTTTTTCTGGGAGATTTCCGTCTTCAGCCGCATGACCTACCTGCGGGGCCTCTTCACCGACGAGGCGGAGAACGAGCGGGATTCGGAAAACCTGCGCCGCAGGTTCATGGAGATGATCGACGCGCGGCGCGCGGAGGACTCCGAACGGCTGCGAACGCTGATCTGCCGCTTTTTCGGGAACTGCGACGTGCATGTTCGCGCCCACTTCGGCGAGCTTGCGTCCCGGTACGCGCCCGCGTCCGAGCAGGTTCCCTTCACCTGGCGCGTCTACAAGGGCCGGCCGCAGCAGGGCTTTTTCATCGCCATGAAGCTCATCCGGAAGATTTACGCCGAGGACTACCGGCTCGGGGAATTTCTCCCCTCCGCCGCCGACCTCGCGGAGGAGTACGGCGTCTCGGTGATCACGATCCGCAGGACGCTCGTGCTGCTGGGACGGCTCGGGCTGACCGAGACGATCAACGGCCGGGGCACGCGGGTCATCCCGCAGGAGGAGAGCGTCGCCCGGCAGGGGCTTCAGGCCCCCGCGGTGCGCAAAAACCTGAAGATTTTTTTACAGACGGTGCAGATGCTCGCGTTGACGGGCGAGGCGGTCATGCTGGCCGCCTTCCCCCACTTCAGGCCGGACAAGGTCCGCCGCGCGGCGGAGATCTTCCGGAGCGAGACCGCCTATGACATTGTCCCCTTCACCTGCATGGAGCTGGTGGCGGATTCCGACGCCTCCCCCTGCCTGCGGGAGCTTTACGGGCAGCTGTCCGACCTGTTCGGCTGGGGGGTCATCCTCCGTTTTCTCGCCCGGGGGAGCTCCGTCTCCGGGGAGCGCCGGGAGCTGATCGAGGAGATGCGCGCCGGTTTGGCCGCGCGGGACGCCGGCCGGTTCGCCCGCGGCTTCAGCGGCCTGATGTTCCATGTCCTCGAGGGGGCGGGGCGCAGGCTGCGGGAGCGGGGCGTCCTCTGAAAACGGGAGCCGGCCGGGCCCAAAGCATGGGATGGAACCGAAGGGCCGCCGCGGTCACAGCGGCGGCCCTTTTTTTGTCCTCCCCCGGCCGCATTGGGCGGCGCGGCGGGACATATACTTGTGTCGGAGGTGGGCGCATGGAAAAAACGGAACCGACGGTCCGGCTCGTCTTCGCACCGGAGGACGGCCCCTCCCTGCGGGAGCTGCTGCTGGAATTGCTGCGCGCCATGCGGGAGGAGCCGGAACGGTAAGCCCTCCGCGAAAGGCCCCGGCGCGCCCCGATGGGGGCGCGCCGGGGCCTTTCCATGCGGCGGAATCCGCCGGGGAACGGACCCAAATTTCAGATTCGTCTTGCTTCTTGGTCACAAACACGTTAAAATAGAGGTATTATGAGGATCAGGGACGATTATACGGTGGAAGTCAGCCGTCCTTTTCCGGGGAAAAGCCCGGAAGGGGGCGGCAAAAGACTATAAAATGACCGCCCGCGGGCGGATAAAGGGGATCATGCGTCGATGACGACTGCGGAATGTTACGCCCTGATCGGGGCGGACTATACGGAGGTGCTCCGCCGGATGGGGAACGAGGACCGCGTGAGGCGCTTCCTGCTCAAGTTCGCCGAGGAGCCCAGTTACGGCCTGCTGTGCAGGTCGGTGGAGGCCGGGGACGCGAAGGAGGCGTTCCGGGCCGCCCATTCCATCAAGGGCGTCTGCCTGAACTTGGGGCTGACCGCCCTGTACCGGTCCGCCGGCGACCTGTGCGAGGAGCTGCGCGGCGGCGCTTTCACGGACGCCGTGCCCGGCCTGCTCCGGCGGGTCGGGGAGGACTACCAGAAAACCATCAACGGGATCCGGGAGCTGGCGCAGGCTTAAGGATTTGAAAAGAGGACGGCCATGAAAAAGCAAGGCATGATACTGATCGTGGACGACACGGAGATGAACCGTTCCCTGCTGGCGGATATGCTTTCGGAGGACTACGAGATCCTGGAAGCCGCCAACGGCGTGGAGGCGGCCGCCATCCTGCACCAGCGCAGCGAGGAGCTCTCCCTTGTCCTGCTGGACATCGTCATGCCGGAAATGGACGGCTTCGAGGTCCTGGCGCTCATGAACAAGAACGGCTGGATCGGGCGCATCCCCGTCATCACCATCTCGTCGGAGACTGCGTCCACCTACATCGACCACGCCTATGACCTCGGGGCCACCGACTACATCAGCCGCCCGTTCGATGAAAAAACCGTCCAGCGCCGCGTGCGCAACACCATCATGCTCTACTCCAAGCAGAAAGCGTTGGAAGGGATGGTAACAGAGCAGATCGTGGAGAAGGAGCGGAACAACTTCCTGATGGTGGAGATTTTATCCAACATCGTCGAGTTCCGCAACGGGGAAAGCGGGCTGCATGTGCTGCACATCCGCACCCTCACCGAGATTTTTCTGCGCAAGCTCCAGGAGATCACCGACCGCTACCCCCTCACGGCCGCCCGGTCGGCGCTGATCGTTAACGCCTCCGCGCTGCACGACGTGGGAAAGATCTCCATCCCGGAGGAAATTTTGAATAAACCCGGCCCCTTGACGCCCGCGGAATACGAGGTCATGAAGACCCACTGCGCCCTCGGCGCGCAGATCATGGAGGACGCCCTCCTGCGCCACAAGGAGGAGCTGCTCCAGGTGGCCTACAACATCTGCCGCTGGCACCACGAGCGGTATGACGGGGGCGGCTATCCCGACGGGCTGCGGGGGGAGGAGATCCCGGTCGAGGCCCAGGTCGTCGCGCTCGCGGACGTCTACGACGCGCTGACGAGCACGCGGGTCTACAAGCAGGCCTTTCCCCACGGCGTGGCCATGCGGATGATCATGGGCGGGGAGTGCGGTGTCTTCAACCCGCTGCTGCTTCAGTGCCTGCGGGAGCTGGGGCCGCGCCTGGACGACGAGCTCCGCCTGCGCTCGCTCAACGACGTCTCCGAGGCGAACATCCGGGAGCTCTCCACCCAGGCGATCGCCGGCTCAAAGGTGTCCAACCGCACCCTCACCCTGCTGGAGCAGGAGCGGACCAAGTACCAGTTCTTCGCCTCGATGTCCAATGAGATCCAGTTTGAATACAGCTACCAGTCCGACCTGCTCACCTTGTCCGAATGGGGGGCGCGCCAGCTTGGGCTGAACGTCCTGATCGAACATCCCGAGCAAAACGGGGAGCTGCACGGGGTCTTCCTTATCGCGGACTATCTCGACCTGCAGGGCCGCCTGCGCCGTGCGACGCCCGAAAAGCCGATCGTCAGCGGGACCTACTGCCTCAACGTCAAGGGGGAGAGGCGCTGGTACAAGGCGGTGGCCCGCCCCCTCTGGGAGGGGAACGGGACCGAGCAGGCGGGGGTCATCGGCAAATTCGTGGACGACCACGAGGAGCAGCTTCGGCTGGAGCAGCTCAGGCGGATGGCCGAACAGGATTCGCTGACGCGGCTCAACAACCACGCCGCCGCACGCAGGTGGATCCAGATGGCGCTGGCCCGCGGGGACAGGTCCTACGCGATGGTGCTCTTTGACCTGGACAACTTCAAGGAGGCCAACGACCGGTACGGCCACATGTTCGGGGACGAGGTGCTCAAGCATGTGGCGCGGCTCGTGCAGAAGAGCGTGCGCGGCGGCGACATCGCGGCGCGGATCGGCGGGGACGAGTTCCTCATCTTCCTCGAATACAGCGGCGGGATCGAGCCGGTGATCCGGCGGATTTTCGACGCGCTGCACGGGGAATACCAGTCGTTTGAAATCCTGATCAGCATGGGCATCGCCCTCTCGCCGGAAAACGGCACCCAGTACGATGCGCTCTTCCACGCGGCCGACCAGGCGCTGTATGTGGCGAAAAAGGGCGGGAAGGACCGCTACCGCTTCTATGACGATTCGATGCAGGGGGTCCTGAGCGTGCTTTCGCCGATGGACGCCTGAACCGCCGCCCCCGCATACCGGAACAGGAGACCGCCGCTTTCGCGGCGGTCTTTCCGCGTCCCGCCCCCGCGCATGGACCGCCGCCGCGCGGCATATATTGGGGCAGGGGGTGGGCAGATGGACGAACGGGAACGGAGGGGGCCGTGAGCGCGGCGCGCGCGGCGCTCTACCTGCGCCTTTCCAAGGAGGACGGCGACCGGGACGGCGCCTCCCAGAGCATCCGGAACCAGCGGGATTTCCTGCTGGACTACTGCGGGAAAAACAGCCTGCCCGTCGTGGAAATCTACGCGGACGACGGCTACACTGGGACGAACTTCAACCGGCCGGGCTTCCTGCGCATGGTGGAGGACATCGAGGCGGGCCGGGTCGACACGGTGCTCACCAAGGACCTCTCCCGTCTCGGGCGCGACTACATCCTGACGGGCTACTACCTCGAGCGGTATTTTCCCGAGCGGGGCGTCCGCTACATCGCGGTGAACGACCGCATCGACACGGCCGCCGAGCAGAGCGATATGACCCCCTTCCGGGCGGTCTTCAACGACCTTTACGCAAAGGACATCTCCCGCAAGGTGCGCGCCGCGCTCCAGACGCGCCGGCAGATGGGCAAGTTTATCGGGACCTATCCGCCCTACGGCTACCGCAAGGACCCGGCGGACAGGAACCATCTTGTGGTCGAGGCGGAGGAGGCCGCGCAGGTGCGGCGGATCTACGCCTGGTTCCTCGGCGGGCAGACGGTGTCGGCCATCGCCCGCCGGCTGACGGAGGAGGGGGTCCCCACCCCCTCGGCGGGCAAGCGGATGGCCTGCGGCCAAAAGCCCGGCGCGGGGTGGAGCTATCCGATGGTGCGCCGCATCCTGTCGATGCCGACCTACCGGGGGGACCTGGTCTCCCGCATGTCGCAGAAGGTCAGCTACAAGCTGGACCGGGTGCGCCGCCTGCCGCGGGAGGAGTGGCTGGTCGCGGAGGGGACGCACGAGGCGATCGTTTCCTCCGCGACGTTCGAGCGCGCGCAGGAGCTGCTCGCGGTGCGCGGCTACGCCGCGCGGCGGAAGCCCGCGGAACCCAGGCCGCTGACCGGGCTCTTTTTCTGCGCGGACTGCGGCGCGCCGATGACCCTCTGGTCGAACGGCAAGGCGCGCTACTTCGTCTGCGCGGGGTGGAAGCGGAACCCCGGGGAGCACCGCTGCACCGCCCACTACCTGAGGGAGGAGGCGGTGCTCGAGGCCGTCCGCGCCTCCCTCGCGGAGCTGCTCGCCCAGGTGCGGGATCCCGGCGGACTGGCGGAGGAGGCCGCGGGCCCCGCGGGGGAGGAGGCGGAAATCCTCGCGCGCAGGCTCGAACGGTCGCGGGACGCTTTGGCGGCCCTCTACTGCGACCGGGCGGAGGGTCGGGTCGGGCAGGAGGCGTTCGACGCGCTTGCCGGGCGGATGCGGCGGCAGGAGCAGGCGCTCGCGGATAAGCTCGCCGCCGCGCGGCGGCGGGAGGAGTCGCGGGAGGACTTCAGGGCCCGCGCGGCGGAGCTTCTCGGCGGCGGAGTCCTCACCCGCGGGCTCGCGCTTGGGCTGATCGAACGGGTCGAAGCGTCGGCGGATAAGGCTCTTGTGATCAGACTGCGCTGCGCCGATATCACGAAAAAGCGGTAGATTTGATGCTTGTCGGGGACGCGCGAAAAGCGGCGCGAAGGCGGTGAAAATGCAGGAATCAAGGTCCTTTGCTGCTTGATCAGGTGGGCAAATCTGCGTTTTTGCAAAAATCCGGAAAAAATGGTGGGTTTCAGATTCGTAAGGTGCAGGATGCCGGCCGGGCCGCGGGCCCGGCCGGTTGTGCGGTTTCATGGATTATTGTGGCATGTGTAACGGCTGTCTGCGGTCACAAAATTATTTTTTGAAGTTTGAAAAAGAAGGAATCGCAAAAGAAAAATGCAAAAAATATAAAATATTCCATCCTGATCAAGCTCCAAAACCTTTGAAATACCAATGGGAAACTGCTATAATATCACTAAATAAAACGCGCAAAATTGTCTAAAAAAGGAAACCCTTTTACACGGTAACACTTCAACTTGATCAATTTGTTGCAACGGGCGAATGTGACTATCTTAAAAAGTCCGGAATGCAGGAAAACTTTCCTGCCCGAATTTGACCCAAAGGAGGCCGCCGTTTTGCAGAGTTTCAAATATGTTGCCAGAGACGCAAACGGCAAAATCTTTCGGGGCGTTGTTCAGACGGAGAGCCGCGACGCGGCTTTCCGGAAGCTGAAGGACGGCGGCCTCTACAGCCTGAAGCTGGAGGAAATCGGGGAAGATGCCCACAGGCCCCAGCGCGTCAGACTCAAGGAGGTCGCCTTTTTTTGCCGCCAGATGGGCACGATGCTCGCCGCAGGCGTCACCGTCCTCAAGGCGATCGACATCCTTTGCAGTCGCGCCGACCGGCCCAAGACCCGCAAGGCTTACCTGCGCCTCTACGAGGACATCCAGAAGGGCCTTTCGCTGACCGAGGCGTTCAAGGAGCAGGAGGGCGTCTTCCCGCCGCTGCTCGTGAACATGGTCCAGGCGGGCGAGCTGAGCGGCTCGCTCGACCGGGTGATGGAGCGGATGGCCGAGCATTACGAAAAGGAGAACCGCATCCTCAACAAGGTGCGCAGCAGCCTCGTCTACCCGGTGCTGCTCGTCTGCGTCACGCTCGGGGTTGTGATCGGCCTGTTCGTCTTCGTGCTGCCGAGCTTTTTCACGATGTTCGAGGGCGCCGAGGTGCCGCCCATCACCAGGGGCGTCATGGCCGTGAGCGGCTTTCTCACCAACCGCTGGTACCTGGTGGTCGTCGCCGTCCTCCTGCTGGGACTCGGCTGGATCTTCCTGTCCGGGATGCCGCGTGTGCGCATGTGGATCGACCGGCTCAAAATCCGGATCCCGGTCTTCGGCAAGCTGATCATGACCGTCTACGTCTCCCGGATGACCGACGCGCTTTCGATCCTCTATTCGAGCGGCATTTCGATGCTCGACACCGTGAGCATCGCGGTGAGCGTGCTGGGCAACAGCTATATCGAGGGGCGGTTTGGCCAGGTCATCCAGGACATCGAGCAGGGGGAGATGCTCTCCGCCGCGATTGAAAAGACGGGGCTCTTTGACCCGATGGTCACCTCGGTGATCTACGTCGGGGAGCAGTCGGGCAGCCTCGACCGGATCCTGGAAAAATTGTCCGCGTTCTACGACGACGAGGCGCAGACCGCGATGCAGCGGATGGTGACGCTGGTGGAACCGCTGATGATGATCGTGATCGCGATCATCATCGGCATCGTGATCGCGGCGGTGCTGCTGCCGATCTACAGCATGTACGGGACGGTCCTGTAGGAGAGGATTTTTCAGATGATTTTATCTGTGGAAATTTCAGCGCAATGGATCCATATGGTTTCGGCGCGCCGCAGGGGGCGCGGGGTGGAGATCGCCGGCTTCGGGCGGATGCCCACCCCCGAGGGCTGCGTCAAAAACGGCATCGTGGTCAACTCCTCCCAGCTTGGGGAGGCGCTGGCGCGCGTTGCGCGGGAAAACGGGCTGCGCGGGAAGCGGATGTGCCTTGCGGTGACGAGCCCGGCGATCTCCTTCCGCGAGCTGGAGGTGCCCGCCGCCAAGCCGCGGGACCTCGACCGGATCCTGGCGGGGGAGGCGGCGCACCTGTCCGCCTCCAAGCAGGAGAGCCTGATGGATTACGTCCTGCTCGGCTCGACCGAGCGGGAGGGCAAGCAGTTTTTCCGGGCGTGGTGCGCGGTCGTGCCGCGCTCGCTCGTCGACGGCTACCGGGACGCCGTGCGCAAGGCCGGGTTCCTGCCCGAGGCGTTCGACGTGGCGTGCAACGCCGCCTTCAAGGCCTGCCGGCTCGACCGGGACCTCCCGAAGGAGGAAACGGTGATCTACGCGGGGGTGCGGGAGGACGAGCTCTGCCTGAGCCTTTTCGGCGGCGGCGGAACCCGCCTCTACCGCGAGGCGCAGGTCGCGGCCCCGAAGAGCCCGGTGGAGAACGAATACATCCTCTCCTCGCTCGTGCCCGAGACGGCGGACGCCGAAAGCCGCCAGGAGCGGCTGGCCCGCGCGGCGACGGCCCAGCTTTCCCGCCTCGTTCAGTTCCAGCTGATGCACGATAAGCAGCGGCCGGTCAGGCGGATTTTTCTCTGCTCCGACCTGTCGGCCGATTCGCGGCTGGCCGGCGAGCTCCGGGAGGCGCTGCGCGTCGACGCGGCGTCCGCGGCGGCGCCCGAGGGCTTCAAATGCCCCGGGGACTTTCCATACAGCGAATACCTCTACGCCGTGGGAGCGGCGATTCGGTTATAAAGGGGGCGGCGCGCTTGCGGGTCCGTCAGGTTCCAAAAAAACGGGATATCGACTTTTTTGCCGCGCTCAGGCGGCAGGAGCACCGGGGCCGGGGCAGCGCCCGCCGGCGGTCGCTGCTGCTGATCGGCGGCGCGGCCGTCATACTGGCCGTGGCGGCCGGCGTCCACGGGACGCTGGTCTCCTGGCAGATCTCCGACCTGAAGGAGGAGATCTCCCGCAACGAGGACTACCTCGCCGCGCCGGCCAACGCGGAAAAGTTCGGGGAGCGGGCGCAGATGCGCGCCTCCCGGGACGCGCTCATGCGCTACAACCAGAAGAGCGAACGGTACATAGAGGTGCTCGAGGGGACGCGGCGGCTCTCCTCGGTGGATTTCGACCAGGTGGAGGCGCAGCGCCCCTCCAACGTGACGGTCGAGCGGTACACCTTCGACGGCGACACGATGGAGATCGCCTGCGTCTCCGCCGACAAGGACGCGCCCGCCAGATACGCCGAAAACCTCACCGGCGCGGGCGTGTTCGAGGAGGTCGGCTATTCGGGCTTCCAGTACCGTAAGGTGCATGACGGCAGCGTCTACGCCTTCACCGTCACCTGCAGGCTGTGGAATCCGGCGGGAGAGGAGGCGGCGCCATGACGCTCACGAAACGGGAAAAGCGGCTGCTCTTCCTGCTGGCGGTGGTGATCGTGGCCGTGTGCATCTTCCGGTTCGGCATGATGCCGCTCCATGAAAAGCTGCTCGAAGAGCAGCAGCGCCTGCAGGAGGTCTCCGCCGAACGGGCGGAGATGGAGGAGATCCTCCGCGACGGCAAGCTCGCCAAGCAGTACCGGCAGGCGGCGCGGGAGGCGGAGGACAATTACGGCTCCTTCCACAGCATCCTCAACAGCTACACGATCGACAACATCCTCAACGGCCTGATGGAGGAACACGGCCTGCATGTGCAGAATTTGCAGATCTCCCCCTACCGCACGGTGCGGGAGGCGGAGATCCTCCCCGAGGCGGCGGGCTCGCAGGAGGAGGGCGAAGAAGAAAGCCTCCTGATGCTCAGCGAGGTGAACCTGCTGGCAACGGGAGGCTATGAGGACGCCAAGGCGTTCGTGGACGCGCTCAATGAAAAGAGCTTCTGCCTGCGGGTGGAGCACCTGCAGATCGATTTCAATTCGGAAAACGACTATGGCGACGAGGCGCGCGTCTCCGCGACCGTGCGGATCTACGGGGTGCGCATGCCGGAGGAGGACCTCGGCTTCGCCTGACCGGCAGGCCAAAGCGGGGCCCCGCTTTGTGCTGCGCCTTCAAAAGGCGCAGCAACGCCCGCTTGCCGCCGCCCTTAAAGCAGGAAGAGAGACAGGTACCAGCCGACGAGCTCCTCTCCCCAGAGGAGCGACAGCCCCATGCCCGCCGCGAGGAAGGGCCCGAAGGGGAAGGCGGTCTTCCGTCCGGCGCCCCTGCCCAGGAGCAGGAAGACGGCCCACGCCGCGCCTGAGACCGACGCGAAGAGGATGGCGAGCAGCGAAAGCCGCCAGCCCGCGAGCAGGCCGAAGGCGGCGCACAGCTTGATGTCGCCCCCGCCGAATCCCTCCCAGAGGAGCGCGGCGAGCAGCATGGGCACGCTCACGCAGAGCGCGCCGCCCAGCCGCGCGAGCGGGGAAGGAAACCCCGGGGCGAAGAGGGAGCAGCAGGCCAGCGCCGCGAGAAAGACGGAGATGCGGTCGGGGATGATCCCCGTGTCACGGTCGATCATCGCCGCCACGAGCAGCGCGGAGAGCGCGAGGCAGAGCAGGAGCGTCTTGGCGGAGTACCCGTGGCTCAGGTAACAGAGGAGCCACAGCAGGGCGTTGGCGGCCTCCACGGCGGGATACCGCGGAGATATCCGGTCCCCGCAGCGTCGGCAGCGGCCGCGCAGCACAAGAAAGCTCAGCAGGGGGACGTTGTCGTACCATGCGATCTTCTCCCCGCAGGCGGGGCAGAAGGAGCGCCCCTTCGCGACCGAGATCCCAAGCGGGATGCGGTAGATGCAGACATTCAGGAAGCTGCCGACCACCAGCCCGAACAACAGGGCGAGCGCGGCGGGCAGCCGTTCAAATAACCAAAGCAAGACGATCCCTCCCTGGCGGCGTTACCGCTACTTTATCACAAATCCGGCGGAAAAGGAAGTGCGCCTTTGAAAAACCTACCGTTGGGACAGGTTCTGGTCGAGGCCGGATTCCTGACCCCAGAAAAACTGGACGAGGCCCTCGCGCTCCAAAAGGAAAAGGGCGGCCGCCTGGGCGACCTGCTCGTGGAAAACGGCTACGTCACCGAGCACAACCTCATGCTCGCGCTCCAGCAGCGGCTGGAGGTCCCCTTCGTGGACCTGCAGGAGGAGCGGATCGACCGGGCGGCGGTGCAGCTGGTGCCGCGCGAGCTCGCCCAGAAATATTCGCTCATCCCCCTGCGGGTGCAGGGCGGGGAGCTGACCGTCGCCACCAACAACCCCCTCGACTTCTACGCGTTCGGGGAGCTGGGGCTCGTCACCGGCATGCAGATCGTCCCGGTGCTCGCCACCAAGCGGGACCTCAACGACGCGATCCACCGCTGCTATGCCCAGCAGGGCGCGGAGTCGGCGCTGGAGGAGTTCAACCGCGAATACGAGGACGTGGCCGACCCCGCCCGGGGCGAGGACTACAGCGACATGCTCGAACGGGTCGAGAGCGCGCCGGTCGTGAGGCTGCTCAATTCAATCGTGGCGCAGGCCTACCACATGCGCGCCTCGGACATCCACGTCGAGCCGGGCAAGCAGAACGTCAGCGTGCGCTTCCGCGTGGACGGCGAGCTGATCGAGGCGATGCTCCTGAACTCGTCGGTGCACGTTTCCTTGATCACCCGCCTGAAGATCCTTTCGGGCATCGACATCGGCGAGCGCCGCGTGCCGCAGGACGGCCGCTTCTCCGCCGACGTGGACGGCAAGGCGGTCAACCTGCGTGTTTCCACCCTGCCCACCGTCTACGGCGAAAAAGCGGTGCTGCGCATCATGGGGGACAACACCCTCGATATCGTCGACGTGCGGGACACGGGCATCTCGGCGGACAACTACGCGCGCCTGGAGGAAGTGATGCGCAACCCCAACGGGATCATCCTCGTGACGGGCCCGACGGGCAGCGGCAAGTCGACCACGATCTACGCGGTCCTCCACCAGCTCTCGACGCCGAACGTGAACGTCGTGACGATCGAGGACCCGGTGGAAAAGCTGGTCGACGGCATCAGCCAGGTGCAGATCAACCCGAAGGCGGGGCTCACCTTCGCCTCCGGCCTGCGCTCGATCCTCCGGCAGGACCCGGATGTCATCATGATCGGTGAGATCCGCGACGTGGAGACCGCACGCATCGCCGCGCGCGCGGCGATCACCGGCCACCGCGTGCTCACCACCATCCATACGAACGACGCCGCGTCGACCTTCATGCGCCTCGTGGACATGGGCGTGGAACCCTATATCGTCGCTTCGGCGGTGGTGGGGGTCATCTCCCAGCGGCTGGTGCGGCTGGTCTGTCCCCACTGCAAACGGGAATACGAACCGGACGAGAAGGAGCTCTCCCTTTGGGAGGGGCCGCGGCCGAAGGCCTTTTACCGCGGGAGCGGCTGCGCGCACTGCAACTTTACGGGATATTTCGGGCGGACGGCCATCCATGAGGTCGTGCCGATGCGCCACGAGCTGAGCCAGCTCGTCGTGCAGCGCGCGTCGGTCCAGGAGTTCCGGGAGTCCATCCGCGCCTCGGGCGGGCGCTTCCTCAAGGATAACCTCGCGGACCTCGTGCGGGAGGGGAAAACCACCCTCGCGGAGTACCTCCGCGTCACCTACAACATTGAATGAACCGGGAGGGGATGCCCATGCAAATCGATGAATATTTGGGGAGGGCGAGAGCCTTTGACGGCTCCGACCTCCACCTGACGAAGGAACTGCCCCCCATCATGCGCCAGAACGGGTCCCTGCGGCCGCTGCCCGATGCGCCCGTCCTCGGGGAGGACGCGGTAGAGGCGCTGATCGGCGAACTCTGCGGCAGGGAGGGAATCTCCTTCGGGCCGGGGACGGACGACGCGGATTTCTGCTACCACGACGAAACCGGGCGGCGCTACCGCGTGAACCTCTACCACCAGAACGGCGGCCTGGCCGCCGCGATCCGCCTTTTGCAGGAGGAGCTGCCCACTATCGAAAGCCTCGGGCTGCCGAAGGTGTTTGAACGGATGGCCGGGTTCCCGCGCGGGCTGGTGCTCGTGACCGGACCGACGGGCAGCGGCAAGTCCACCACGCTGGCGGCGATGCTCGACCAGGTGAACCGGACCCGCAGCGGGCACATCCTGACGATCGAGGACCCGGTGGAATACCTGCACCCGCACAAGCGCTGCATGGTGAACCAGCGGGAGATCGGCCGGGACGCGCCGGATTTTGCGCAGGCGCTGCGCAGCGCGCTGCGGGAGGACCCGGACGTCATCCTCGTCGGAGAGATGCGCGACCTTGAGACGATTTCCGCGGCGGTCACCGCCGCCGAGACGGGGCATCTCGTCTTTTCCACGCTGCACACGACCGGCGCGGCGGCCACGATCGACCGGATCGTCGACGTGTTCCCGCCCTACCAGCAGCAGCAGATCCGGACCCAGCTCGCGTCGGTGCTGCGGGCGGTCGTATCGCAGCAGCTTCTGCCGCGCGTCGGCGGAAGCGGGCGCGTCGCAGCGTTCGAGGTGCTGCTCGTCAACGACGCGGTGGCCAGCATCATCCGCGAGAACAAGGGCCACCAGATCGCCTCGGTCCTCCAGACGGGCGTCAAGCAGGGGATGTTCTCGATGGACGCCTCCCTCGCGCAGCTCTGCCGGGAGCGGCAGGTGAGCCTGGAGGACGCGCTCGACCGCTGCACCGACCGGGAGCTTTTCCGGCGGCTCGTCGGGCTTTCAGATGGTTAAAACCCACAAGGTTTTATAGATTGTATTTTATTAAAGGAGGAACCAGAGATGTTTCAAAAGTATCTCACCAAAACCCGCAAAAAAGGCTTTACCCTCATTGAGATGATCGTCGTCATCGCGATCATCGCCGTGCTGATCGCGCTTGTCGCGCCCCTGATGACCAAGTACATAGCCACGGCGAAGCAGGCCAAGGCCGACGGCGCGGCGAAGTCCATCTACACCGCGGCGGAAGCGGTTATTGCCGAGGAGACGCTGAAAGGCACGACTTCGTTCGATGCGTCCAGTGTTGCGTCGGCGGCAAAGGACTACATCGATAATAAGGCCACCATCTCGAGTGTGGAAGTCACGATCAGTGATGGCGCGGTGGCGAAAGCCGAGGTCACGATGGACGACGGTGCGTCCGGCGCATATCCTGACTAATGATCGGGTGCTGACAGAAGAACCAAACCCCGGGCTTCCCGGGGTTTGGTTCCCCGTCTTTTGCGGAGAAGGGGCTTTCCCGCGGAAAGCCCCTTTCCGGAGCAGACGGCCAGGGAAAGGATGACAAGCATGACGGCGCAAAAACAAAAGCGCAGGGCGGGCTTTACGCTCATTGAGATGATTGTGGTGATCGCGATCATCGCGGTATTGATCGCGCTGGTCGCGCCGCTGATGACGAAGTATATCGCCACCGCGAAGGAAACCCGGTACAGGGCCGCCGCCAAACAGCTCTATACCGCCGCGCAGGCGTATATCGCCGAAGAACTGCTGAACGGGCTGGAAAACTGCGTTGACGGCGACCCGAATTACAACGAGCTCTCCAAGAATGGCGACGGCAACTTCAACAACACAACATATGGCACTGTGCGGTTGGGGGAATATCTGGACGGAGACGTTCCGGGGCAGACGTGGGCGGTAATCGTCACGGATTTTAACGTCGAAGGCGCGGTCATCGTGGACGGGGATAAGCGGTACGGCTATCCTGCGGGCTTTGACCCCTATGGCGACGGTTAAATAAAACTTAGAAACACCTTTTGACATCAACGGGAGAGGAGTGGCTGGCTTGAATAAGACGAAGAACCGCAGACGCAGGGGGTTTACTCTGATCGAGATGATTGTGGTGATCGCGATTATCGCGGTATTGATCGCGCTGGTCGCGCCGCTGATGACCCGGTATATCACGAACGCCAAGGAACTGAAATATGAAGCGTCGGCCAAATTGCTGTATTCAGCCGGGGAGGCCTACGTCGCCGAGGTAATGCTCAACGGATACGAGGACTGTGTCGAAAAAGGGAATGATTACGGCACGAACGAACTGAATACAAAGGGCAATGGGATTTTTATTTCCAATAAGTCTGCGCTCAGTGTACGGAACGTTGATTTGGGAGCCTATCTGAACAGAAAGATCGACGGCAATTGGATGGTCGGTGTTGATAACTTCGAGGTTGCAGGCGTTGTCGTCATAAAGGATGGCAATGCGTATGTGTACCCGCGCGGCTTCAAGTGGGATGAATGGCTTGCCGGACATGATTGACCAGCCCTGGATTCAGGGGGATAACGCCATGAAACGCAAAACCGGCCGGGCGGGCTTTACGCTCATCGAAATGATTGTGGTGATCGCGATCATCGCGGTGCTGATCACGCTGGCCGCGCCGCTGGTGACGCGATACGTCGCGACCGCGAAGCAGGTGCGCGCCGACGCGGCGGCAAAGTCCCTCTGTACGGCGGCGGACGCGTGGCTGGCGGAGAAAATGCTGGGAGAACACCAGTCGGCGGAAAACGGCGTCAACATCGACGATGACGGCGACGGCGAATTTGTCAAAAAGCTCGCCGGGGAGGCGGGGCCGCTCGACGGCTACCTGACGGGCGGGCTTCCCGATATCTACACGGTGTTCGTGGAAAACTGGGGGGCCGCCGGCGCGGTGTGCACCATGCCGGACGGCACGGTGGGAAGATACGGGAACTGAATGTGCTGCCCGGTAGTTTGCAGGGGGGGATGAACCGATGCGCGGAAAACAAAATTACAGGCGCGGGTTCACCCTCGTGGAGATGGTCGTGGTCATTGCCGTGATCGGCGTCCTGCTGGCCGTTGTGACGCCTTCCTTTCTGGCGTGGTACCGCAGCGCAGAGTCGGTGCGGCTCAACCAGAGCGCACGGACGATTTTTCTGTCCGCGCAGGAGGCGTTTACCAACGCGCGCGGCACCAGCCTCTTCGACGAGCTGAACACCGAGAGCTGGGAGGTGGACCTCGACGCGGACGTGAAGCCTACTCCGGGCACGGAGGAGCTCGAGAAGAACCGGAACAACATCCGCGCGCTGCGCATCAGCAGGGCGGGCGGCGGGGACCCCGTTCTCGACAAGGTGCTGCGCCCCTATCTGGCGGACGCCGGGGTGCTCGAGAATTCCATTCTGATCGAATACAACCGGACCACCGGCGTCGTCCGGGCGGTCTTTTACAGCGAGCAGGCGGGGGCGCTCGGCTACGAGGGCGCGGAGACCGACGGGGCGAACGTCGTCAGCCGCAGCCGCGACGACCTGAAGCGCAAGCGGCAGGGCTACTACGGCGTGGACTACACCGGCGAACTGGGCGGCGCGATGACGCTCGAGGCGCCGACCGTGCGGATCGAAAACGGGGAACGCCTCACCGTCGAATGGAACGACGTGACCCCCGTGCCCTACGACGAGTCGGTCACCTACGACCTGCGCGTCTACCAGGACGGCGCGCAGGTGCTGGAGCTCCCCGGCCTGCCCAACCTCTTCAAGCTCCAGGTCGCGGACGTATCCGTGGCGGAGGACACCCCCACCAACGGCAGCATCCTCTATAAGGACCCGCTGAGCGGCAGGCTGATCCTGGTGCTCGACTGCCTGCACCACAGCGTGAGCCGGTATCCGGGCATCCGTCCGGGACTGATCACCGCGGAGGTGGTCGCCAAAGCCCCGGGCGCGGAGGACGCGGCCGGGCGGTCCAACGAGGAACACTCCCATTTCGCGGGGGAGAGCGCGCCGGGCGGTATGACGCTCTACGAGATCAAAAACGCCCGGCATCTCAACAACATGCGCTACGCGCCAAGCGGGAGCGACTTTTTGCAGACCTCGGCGGTCATCGACTGGCAGGCCGCGGAAAACGACTACCGCTCGCCGAACGATTTAAACTTCGTCCCCACGCGCTTCCCCGACGGGGAGGCGTTCACGGGGGCTTATAAGACCGCGCCCCCGGACGGGGGGACTCACGGCGTGATCACCGGCCTGACGATCGATCCCGCGTGGGAGGACGCGGGCAAAAAGAACCCGGCGCAGAGTCCCCGGACGAGTTTCGTGGGGCTGTTTGCCGAGCTTTCGGGCGCGGACCTGGAGCGCCTCATCCTGGAGGATGCGCGCGTCGCGGGCGCGGACCATGTGGGCGCGTTCGCGGGCCGGGCGACCGACGCGCGGATGGAGGACTGCCACCTGCGCAGCCGTGGAGAGCCGATTTACGATGCGGGCGGTTCGGGAGGCTCGGGCGGCGGGGACACCCCGTCCGACCGCCCCACGCCGGGCGACCGCTGGGAAAACGGATTTGCCTATCTGGCGGGGGATATCGTCAAGCATGGAAATACCTACTACCGCTGCATAAAGGACCTGCCCGAGGAGCTGCGCGGAGTCCCGCCCCAGAACAAAAAGGCGGAGGGCTACTGGGAAAAAATCCCCGACTGGCAGCCCCGGCGGGCTGGCGGCGTAAGCTTTTCCAATGTGGAGGAGTGGCAGGCGGGCACGATCTACCGCCTCGGCGCGGTGGTGACCGATCAGGGGCGCTGGTATATCTGCGCCGACGATCAGATTCCCGCGGGCGTGGTTCCGGGTACGCCGGAGACGCCGTGGTTCCCGATGCCCGCGCCCGACCCGGACGGGGAGTGGCCCGACTGGGAGGAGAGGCGATATGCGTCCGGAGAACAGGTGATCTACCAGGGGCATTACTGGATCTGCGTGGCGATGAGCGGCAGCAACTACCACCCTGAGTGGGCCGCCCGGCCGCCCCAGTGGGCGGATTTGGGCGAGGTGGGCCAGAAGCCGCCCGACCCGGTGGAGCCCACCGAGATCCCGCCCGCCAAACCGGATATCTCGGGCGGGAGCGCGGATTTCTCCGCGCTTTCGCGGGTGACCGGGACGGGGAGCTATGTCGGCGGCCTCGTCGGGGAGAGCATCGGCGGCAGCTACCGGACGGTGTCCGCGGGCGCCGTGGTCTACGCTGGGACGGGGCTCACCGCGGAGGTGAATCCTCATTTCGGCGGCGCAGCGGACGGCCGCCTGGTCCTCGACTACACCCTCACGGGCGGCGGCAGCTATGCCGGCGGCCTGTTCGGCGCGATGCGGGGCGGCGCGCTCCAGACGGCGGTCAGCCGTACGCTGGCCGCCGGCGGAAGCTACGCGGGCGGCGTCGCCGGGTACGCGGAGGGGCTCGCCCTCTCGGGGACGGTGCGCAGCGTCGGCGACGTTTCGGGCGGCGCGGACGTGGGCGGCCTCTTCGGCGGATGCGATTTCGCGCCCGGCGGCCTTGTGAACGAGGCGAACGTCCTGGGCGGACAGCGGGTCGGCGGTCTCGTGGGGAGCAACCGGCTCACGATTACCGGCAGCGAGAACAAGGGACTCGTGCGGGGGTATCCCGTCTCGGGCGGCGCAGCGATCGGGCAGATCGGCGGCATCGCTGGGCTGAACGCCGCGGGAGGCCGCATCGAGGAGAGCAAAAACAGCGCCGCGCTCTATAACGGCGCGGGCGTCTCCGAGGCCCCCGGCAGGTGGGAAGCCCTGCCCGCGAACGCCCTCTACGGGCAGGCCGTGGGCGGCATCGCCGGGGAGAACGCCGGGGAGATCTCCGGCTGCACCCTCGCGGGTAGCGTCTTTGGCGAAAAACAGGTCGGCGGCATCGCGGGCAAAAACACCGGCACGGTTTCCGACTGCGATTTCGCGGAATTTTCCGCCGCGAACGGCATCGTGCAGGGCGTGGAGAACGTGGGCGGCGTCGTGGGCTGGAACACCGGTTCCGGCCTGATCAGCGGCACCCGGAACGGCCCAGACAGACGCGCGGCCAACCTGCTGGCGCCGGGCGAATCGGTGGACGTGTCCGGGCTGCTCAAGGTGCTCGCGTCGGGCAAAAACGCGGGCGGCTATGTCGGGCTGGAGGGAAGCCAGGCCCATACCGGGCTGGAAAACGCAGCGTTTGTCAGTGGCGCGGGCAATGTCGGCGGCGTCGTCGGCTACACCCATGCCGGCCTGACCGAGTGCGTCAACCGGGGGCTCGTGCAGGCGGACGGCGAGGCGGCGGGCGGCGTCGCGGGGCGTTCGGACCAGTCGCTCGAGGGCTGCCGCAACGAGGGCAGGGTCTCCGGCCTCGGCGGGAACTATTTCGGCGGGGTGGCCGGCGTCATGGAGAGCGGCGCCTACGCCGGGAACGGCGTCAACGCGGGGCTTGTCGAGAACCCGGGGAAGGGCGCGGGCGCGAACTATCTGGGCGGCGTCGCGGGCTATGTGCGCGCGGGCACGCTGTCGGACTGCTCCAACGAGGGCACGGTCGGCAGCGAATATACCGGCGGCTCCTATGTGGGCGGCGTCGTGGGCCGCATGGACGGCGGCAGGATTGAAAACTGCTTCAACGGCTTTGAGGACCTCGACCCGGACGACGGGGGCCAACCCCGCCTCTGGAACGCCGGGAGCGGCCTCGGCGGCGTGGCGGGCTACTCCTCGCCCGGAGGAAGCACGGCGGTCACCGTGACCGAATGCTACAACTATGCCGACCTCACCGACACCGGGGACCCCGACAAGACGGGCGGCATCCTCGGCGGCGCGCGCGGGGACGTCACAGTGGAGAACTGCGCCAACTACGGCGATATCGAGAGCAAGGGGAAATATGTTGGCGGCATCGCGGGCCAGACGGAGAACACGGCGGTGCGGATCGGGGACTGCCGGAATGAAGGGGATATCTTCGGTGGGGACGCGACGGGCGGCATCGTCGGGAAAAACCAGGCGACGATCGAGGGCTGCACGAACGAAGGCAAGTCGGTCGAGGGCGGCTCCTACGTGGGCGGCATCGCCGGCAGCCACGACAGCCGCAAGGAGATCACCAACTGCGAGAGCGGCGCGGACGTGACCGCCTCCGCCAGCGCGGCGGGCGGGATCGCCGGGTCGAGCCGCGGGACGGTCAGCTTCTGTACCATGCGCGGCGGCTACGTCTCGGCGGGGAAGGCCTCGAACGGGACCTCCAACGCGGGCGGGCTGGTCGGCAGCAGCGGAAGCTCGGTCGATACGGACGGCGCGGTGGAATCCTGCGTGCTCGACCCGCCCGAGGGCGGGCTCACGGTCAAGGGGGAGGGCAACTATGTCGGCGGGCTGGTCGGCACCAACAACGGCTCCCTCAAGGACAACGCCGTCCCCGCCGTCCAGCCGGTCAGGGTGAGCGGCGGCAGCTCGGTTGGCGGGCTGGTCGGCTACCTGCAGACGGGGAGCCTCCGCCAGTACGAAAACGGCGAAAACTTCACAGTCAACGGCACCGGCATCCGGGTCGGCGGGATCGCCGGAGAGGCGCGCGTCGGCATTTCGGGCGAGCCGGACCGCCCGGTGGTCAACACCGCGACGGTGCACAGCGAGAGCTATAACGTCGGCGGCATCGTCGGCGAAAATAAGGAAAACGCCATCGTCATCCAATACTGCGAGAACCGCGGGAAGGTCTCAAGCGCCGAACGCAACGCGGGCGGCATTCTCGGCGGGACCCAGCAGAGCAGCGGCTCGCGCATCCTCGACTGCGTGAACCGGGGGCTTGTCGAGCTTCCCGCGAACGGTAAGAGCTCGCAGAACAGCGTCGGCGGCATCGCGGGCGGCGTCTCGAAGATGGAGATCGTCCGCTGCATCAACGAGGGGGAGGTCCGCCACAGCGGCAATACCGCCGGGAACGGAAACACGGGCGGCATCGTGGGCGGCGCGGGCGCCACCCGGATCGAGGAGTGCGACAACCGCGGGGCGGTCACCGCCGTCCCGCTGGGCCTGGGCGGCATCGCCGGGCAGGCGACGGACGGAAGCGTGCTCGTCAACTGCCGCAACTCCGCGCCCGTGGGCGCGGCGGGAGGCCCCGGAACCGCGGGCGGCATCGCCGGCGCGGCGGTGGGCAGCACGATCGAAACCTGCGAAAACAGCGGGGAGGTCCGCGCGGACGGCGGGACCGTCGGCGGGATCGTGGGGAGCCTGCGGGCCGGCTCCCGCCTCGAGGACAGCAGGAATACCGCGCCCGTCACGGGCGGCGCCAATACCGGCGGGCTCGCCGGCAAGGTGGATAACAGCGCCCTTTGGCAGAGCGTCAACACCGGCGCGGTGATGGGCGGCAGCCAGACGGGCGGGCTCGCGGGCTCGGCCGACGGTAAGTCCACCCTGGAAAGCAGTGACAATACGGCGGCGGTGCGGGGCGATACGAATACCGGCGGCCTCGTCGGGAGCCTCGAAGGGGCGCTGGACGACTGCCTCAACCTCGGCGCGGTGGAAGGCAGGGCCTCCTCGAGCGGCGGCCTTGCCGGGAAGCGGACGGACGACGCGGTCATCACCGACAGCTTCTACTATGCCGATCCGTCGGACGGCATCCGCTCGGTGGGCGCGGGGACCGTCTACACCCCGGCCGACAGCCCCGCGGAGAACGAACCGCCCGCCGACCGGCGGCTGACGGCGGCCCTCTTTGAGGAAAACGGCGTCCCGGCGCCCGACTTCACCGACCGCACGGCGGTGCGGGCGGCGCTGGAAAGCCTGCCGTGGCCGCTCGCGGTCATGGAGGAGGAAGAGGTCCCGCCGGACGATCCGCTCCCGCCCGAGGCTTCCACCCCGGAGGGGGAGGACGCGGCGCCTCCGGCGGATGATCCGTCCGGAGGCCCGTCCGAGGACGGTCCCTCCGGGTCCTCCTCCGAGGAAGCGGCCCCGGTGGAGCCTCCGCCCGAGGAGGCGTCCTCATCCCCGGAGCCGTCCTCCGTCCCGGACGATCCCGCGGAGGGCGGGGAACCGCCCGCCTCATAGAATGCGCGAAGCGCCCCCGGGTCCCACATGGTGGGAACCCGGGGGCGCTTTTTTGCATGTCCGGATCACGGCTCGGAGGCGGCGGGCTGGACCCCGTGCAGCCGGATGGGCCTGTCGGCGCTGTAGAGGCTGCCGCCCGTGCGGTCGCGCACGGCGATCGAGACGGTGCAGACCTCCCCGTCGAGGGAAAAGCGGAGGGTGACCTGCTGGCCCATGTAGTAGCCGGGGTCGTAGGCGAGCCCTTCGACAACCGGCGGGTCGGCGTTCCCGTCGACCGTCTTTTCCCCGTGACGGCCGGTGTAGGTGAGGACCGCGCCGTCCGCCGAGACGGAGACGCGGGAGGCGAAGGAGAGCTCGTTGCCAAGCGCCTCCTCGATGCTGTTGGAGATCTTTTTCGCGTAGGAGAGGTCGATGCTGTGCGCGTGGATTTTCACAAAGCTCGGCAGCAGCGCGGCGATCCCCGCCATCAGCAGGGCGGAGACGGTCATCGCCACGATCATCTCGATGAGGGTGAAGCCCCTTTTTTTCCGCAGCAGGGCGCGCAGGCGGCTCATGGCGTTCCCCCCGTTTCCGCGGGCGCGTAGACGAATTTGCTCAGGCGCACCGTCCCGTCGCCGTTTGATACCTCGTAGGTCACAAGCCGTAGCTCCTCGTTCACCGTTCCGCCGCTGACGAGGGAGAAATCCCGCGTCTCGTAGGGCGCAGAGAGGTCCGCGCCCGCCTCCTCCGAGAGGGCGATGACCTGGTTGACCGCGTTTTCCGACTGCTGGGTGCGGATCGTGATGCGCGACGCGGTGACGAAGAGGGCCGCGACGACCGTCATCACGAGCGCGAAGAGCAGCACGCCGAGCACCGATTCGATCAGCGTAAAGCCCCGTTTATCCCGGAGCGGCTTCCCAATTTTCCGGCGCATGGCTCAGTCCCCCTTTACAAACTGGCGCAGCTTCCACTTCCCGGCGTCCGCCGCCGCGTCGAAGGTGCTGTGGAACCGGATGACCACCTCCCGGCCGTCAAGCTGGCAGGTGACGGCCAGATCGGCCTCGAGCGTTCCGGAGGCGGTATATTTGCTGCGGTTGTCCGGGTCGGCGGGGTCCCGGCGGACGGTGACGTCCGAAAGGCAGAAGGAGGCGTCCATGCGTACCGTCCGGCCGTCCGCGCCGGGGTCGGCCGGGTCCGCGACGGCGATCTCCTCCGATTCCAGGGCGTTCGCCGCGCCTCTCCCCGGCAAAAAGACCGAATCCCGGCCGTCGGGGATGCTGGCGGAAGCCGCGGCGGCCTGTTTCCACCCCGATACGAGCGGCTCGAACCGCCCCGCCTCCACCATGCCGTTGACCGATTCGGCCAGCGAGACGGCGTAGGCGTCGGTCTGCGCGCTGGCGAGCTTGCGCTCTGCGCTCTGCATGTTCGCGAGCGCCGCCGTCAGGAGGGTGAAGCCGAGCGCCGACAGAAAGGCGAAGACGCAGACGACCGTCAGCAGGACGTATCCCTTTTTGTTTCCGGTGCGCATGGCCCCGCCTCCCCGTATGTTTCAGTTGCCCTGTTCCTACCTGTCATCATACCAGAAACAGCGCCTTTTTTCAACCGCGCATCCCTTCCAGAATCAGGGTCCGGACTTGTGTAACCGCACAGAAAATGGTAGTGCAAACGTCCGCTCCACCCCGACTCCCCGCCCTATCCAAATGTGCGCTCTACCGGGGTAGATCTTGAAGCCGCCGGCGACCTCGGCATCAAAACGATCTGGGCGCTTTCGCTGCCCGGAAAAACCGCGCCGATCACCGCCGGAGAGATCATCCTCGACACGATCGGCAACTGCCTGTCTGAACAGGAGGTGCTGTGATGGACAAATTAAAACTGGGCTTTGCCATGACCGGTTCCTTCTGTACCTGGGCGAAGGTGCTGCCGGTGATGGAGGAGCTTGCGGGGACCTACGACGTGTTCCCGATCCTCTCCCCGATTTCCTACGTCTCCGACAACCGCTTCGGCAAGGCCGCCGACTGGATCGATCGGATCGAGCGGGCGTGCGGCCGCAAGGTGTGGCACACGATCGAGGAGGTCGAGCCGATCGGCCCGAAAAACCTGCTCGACGCGATGGTGATCGTCCCCTGCACGGGCAACACCCTCGGCAAGCTCGCCAACGGTGTGAACGACACCCCCGTGACGATGGCCGCGAAATCGAATCTGCGCAACGGGAACCCGCTTTTGCTGGCGGTGTCGACCAACGACGCGCTCTCCGGTTCGGCGCGCAACATCGGCGTGCTGATGAACGCCAAGAACGTCTATTTCGTCCCGATGTCGCAGGACGACCCGGTCAAAAAGCCGACCTCGGTGGTGGCGCACTTCGACAAGGTGGGCGCGGCGCTCGAGGCCGCGCTCGCGGGAAAGCAGCTCCAGCCGGTCTATGCGTGACCCGATGAAACGATGAAGCCCCCGTCCGCGCAGGCGGACGGGGGCTTTTTGGCGTCACCGTTCCGGCAGGAGCCGGATGGTCCGCGCGATGCCGTCGAGCTGTTCGCCGGTGACGAGCCCCTCCTCGAAGGAGAACGCCACGTAGACGAGCAGCTTTTCATCATAGGAGAGGATGGCCGGGCTGTAGCGTTCGGGCCTGTCCGCCATGCTGACTGCCTCCCATTCGGGGCCGTCCGCCTTGCACATCACCCGGCAGGTTGCGGTGCAGGTCGTCTCGGTCATCGTGACGGGGGTGTAGTCGTTGTCCCAGTTGACGACCGAACCGAGCATCAGCGGGCCGTAGATCATGCGGTGGAAGTTTTCCCCGGTCGTCGGCCCGACGAAGGTGAAGGTCCCGCAGCCGACGCTGCCGACGCGGGTCTCCCCGTCATAGAGGTCCATCGGGGTGAAGAGGTCCGCGGCCGCCTCCGCCCGCGCGGGCCTGCGGACCGTCCAGCCCTCGGGCAGCGCCATGCGCAGCCGGAAGGGAGAATGCTCATAGATTTCGGCGTTGTAGTCGGTTTTCCCCTCCTGATAGGCGGGAAAGAGCACCTCCGCCTGCCGGAAGCCCGCCGGGGTCTCGATGGAGGGGACGGGCAGCGGCGGGCCGAAGGGACGCTCGCCCGCCGACAGCCTGATGCTGTCGGCAATTACGCGGAGCTGTTCGTCGGTGAGGGCGCTGTCGAGCAGTTCGATGCCGGTGAAGTAGAGCAGGTCGAGGTCGCAGCAGAGTACGCCTTTGTTATAGTAGTCCGCGCCGTCCCCGAAAAGCCGCGCGGGGTAGCGGACCCGGCAGGTCGCGGAGACGGCCCGTCCCGTCTGCGCGACAAGGGTGTAGCTGTCGTCCCAGGTGCGAACGCCGGTCATCAGCCAGCGGTAGTAGCCCTGGTAATCGGCCGGGGGCGCGTCGAAGCCGTAGTCCTCCCACGCCTCGATCGGTTCGTCGTCAAAGCGGTCGTACCCCACGGTGCCGACGCACTGCCCGCCGCGATAGAGGTTGACCGGCCCGCGGAGCATCTCCGCATAGGTGCCCTCCCCTTCAGCGGGGAGCCGCGCGGTCCACCCCTCGGGGAGCAGCAGGTCGAGGGTGACGAGCTCCTCCGCGCGGTAATCCACCGCGCCGCTCCGGGCGGGCGGGAGCAGGTCGCCGTTTTCGTCCACGCGCAGGTCCTCGCCCGTCCCGACGCTCTCGCGGTTGTCCGGAAAGGCGATATGCACCTCGCAATAGCCCTCTGGTGCGGCGGAAACAGCCGCCGCTTCTTCCTCCGTCCCGGACGCCTCCGCCGCGGCCGCCGCCGGCGCCTCCTGCGGCGCGGGCTGGGCCGGCGCGCACCCGCCCAGCGAAAGCAGGAGGGCCGCGCACAGTCCCGCCGCGCGGGCAACGCTCTTTTTCATTCCGGTTCCCCCAATCCAATCCGATTTGAATTCAGTATACCTCCCGCCGGCGGGGGACGCAAGATGGAAAAAGGACCCGGAGGTCACGGCGGAGCGTTTTGCCGGGCGGGAGGAGGCTTTTCCGTGCCGCCGCGTCCGCGCCGGTTTTGGCGGCCGGGCGGAGGGCGGCGGCCTGCGGGGCGGTCCCCAAAAGGGCGGACGGGGCGTCTTTTGTGGCCGGAAGGCTCAAAAACTTCCCTTTTCTAGTCACAAAACTAAAAAAATGCCGATCGACTCGATCAAAAATAGTTCCGCGAAATATCTAAAATGTTCGGTTAAATCGATCTTTCCGGAAGACAGACTTCACAATTTAAGGCTGGTAACAGAAAAAGTTGCATGAATATAGGTAAAAATTTCTAAACATCTTGCAACAATTTGGAAAGTATTCTATAATGAAGTTACATTTGATCAAGGTGCGCCGGGCTCGCGGTAGCGGCCCGCGGCTGGCGCGCGTGGGCGTTTTCCACCGGCCGGAGGTGGTCTTGTCCGGCATGGGTTTGAGAATGGAAACGAGAGGATGGTTAACATGAGTGTAAAACGGATGCTGGCGACCCTGAAAAGCCTGTTTGGCATCGGCCTGATCGCCCCGGTGGCCCTGTCGGCCTTCGGCGGGTTCAGCATGCTGGCGGTGAACGAGGGCGGCAAAAAGGACCGCCGCCAGGCCCCGGCCGTGGAGGAGCCCGCGGCGGAGGAACCCGCGGCGAGCCCGGCGCCCGCCGCCAAGGGGATGCAGAAGACGACCGTTTCGGCGGGTACGTCGATCACCGGCACGATCTCGTCGGACGGGCATGTCGAAATGCTCGGCGAGATGAAGGGGGATATCGACGCGAAGGGCAACGTCCGCATCTGCGGGCAGGTGACCGGGAACGTCCAGGGCAACAACATCGAGATGGTGGCCTGCCGGGTGCAGGGCAATGTCACGGCCTCCGCCATCCTGACGATGGACGGGGAGTCGGTGCTGGTCGGGGATATCGGCGCGGCGCGCGCCACGATCAACGGCCGCGTCAAGGGCAACGTCACGACGCGGGAGGCGGCGGTCTTCAACCAGAACGCCATGCTGCTGGGCGACGTCACCTCCGAGCTGGTCACCATCGACCAGGGCGCGGTCATCCACGGCGCCCTCAAGGTGCTCCGCGACAAGGAGATCGAAAAGGCGTTTGAAAACCTCTGAGCAAAATATCCGCGGGGCCCGTTCCAGATGTGGAACGGGCCCCGTTTTTTGCCATTCAGCCGAGCAGGGAGCGGAAGATCTCCTGGAGCAGGGCGGGGTTGCCGCGCCCCGCCGTCTTCCGCATCACCCGTCCGACGAGGGACTGGAGCGCGGCGGTCCTGCCGTTCCGGTAGTCGCCGGCGGCGCGGGGAAGTTCGACGAGCGCCTCGCGCGCCAGCACGGTGAGCGCCTCCCGGTCGCTGAGCTGTCCGAGCCCCTCCGCGTGCACCGTTTCGAGTGGGTCGCGGCCGGTGTCCCACAGCTCACGGACGAGGCGGCGGGCGGTGCCGCTGTTGATCCCGCCCTCCCCGAGCAGGTCGGCGATTTGGGCCATGTGCGCGGGAGGCAGGGGGATGCTTCCGCCGTCCTGCCCGAGCAGGGGGACCGCGGCGCTCTGGATGAGGTTCGCCGCGAGCGCGGGAAAGCGGGTGAGCGCGGCGGTTTCCTCGAAGTAGTCGGCCGCCTCCCTGCGGAGGGTGAGCAGCTCGGCGGCAAAGGGGGTGAGCCCCCAGCGCCCGACGTACCTGCGCTTGCGCTCGTCGGGCAGCGCCGGGATCTCCCCGCGCAGCGCGTCGAGCTCCTCCCGGGAGACGGCGATGGGCGGCAGGTCGGGGTCGGGAAAGTAGCGGTAGTCGTCGGCGTCCTCCTTGCGGCGCATCGGAAGGGTCCTGCCGGACGCCTGGTCGAACCGGCGGGTCTCCTGCACGACCGGTTCCCCGGCCTCGAGCGCGTCCGCCTGCCGTGCGAATTCAAATGCGATCGCCCTGGAGATGAACTGGAAGCTGTTGAGGTTCTTCATCTCGGTGCGGGTGCCGAGGGTTTCCACCCCCCTCCTGCGCACCGAGAGGTTGACGTCGCAGCGCATCGAGCCCTCGTTCATCCGGCAGTCGGAGACGCCGGTGTAGAGCAGGACGGCGCGCAGCTTGCGCAGATAGGCCTTGGCCTCCTCCGCCGAGCGCAGGTCGGGCTCCGAGACAATCTCGATGAGCGGTACCCCGCAGCGGTTGCAGTCGACGAGGGTGCCCTGCCCCTCGATGTGCACAAGCTTGCCCGCGTCCTCCTCGATGTGGATGCGGGTGATGCCAATCCGCTTGGAGCCGGCCTCCGTCTCAATCTCAAGAAAGCCGTTTTCACAGAGGGGCTGGTCGAGCTGTGAGATCTGGTAGCCCTTGGGCAGGTCGGGATAGAAGTAGTTCTTGCGGTCCTGCCGGGAGTGGGAAGCGATGCGGCAGTTTGTGGCGAGCCCCGCCTTGACGGCGTATGCGACCGCCTGCCGGTTGAGCACGGGCAGCGCGCCCGGCATACCGGTGCAGACGGGGCAACACTGGGTGTTCGGCTCCGCGCCGAAGGCGGTGGGGCAGGAGCAGAAGATCTTGGACGCGGTTTTGAGCTCGCAGTGGACCTCGAGCCCGATGACCATCTCATATCGATCGCGCGCGCTCATGGCTGTTTCCCTCCCTCGCTCTGTTCATAGGCGTAGGCGGCGCGGTAGAGGAGCTGTTCGGAAAACGGCCTCCCGATCAGCTGCATCCCGATGGGAAGCCCCCGCGCGCCGGTCCCGCAGGGTATCGACAGCGCGGGCAGACCGGCGATGTTGACCGGCACCGTGCACACGTCGCCCATGTACATCTCAAGCGGGCTGTTCCGCTTTTCCCCGAGCCGGCAGGCCGTGGTGGGCGCGACGGGGGCCAGCAGGAAGTCGAACCGCTCGAAGACGCGCGCGAAATCCCGCTGGACGAGGGTGCGCACCTCGAGCGCCTTCTTATAGTAGGCGTCGTAATACCCCGCGCTCAGCACAAAGCTGCCGAGCAGGATGCGCCGTTTGACTTCCGCGCCGAATCCCTGACTGCGGCTCTCCCGGTAGAGCTCGCCGATGTCGCGGCAACCCTCGGCGCGAAAGCCGCAGCGTACCCCGTCGAACCGGGCGAGGTTGGAGGACGCCTCGGCGGAGGAGAGCACGTAGTAGGCGGGCAGGGCATGGCGCAGGGTGGGCAGCGAGACCTCCTCCACCCGCACGCCGAGATGCTCGTACCGCGCGGCGGCGGCCTTGACGGCGGCGGAGACCTCGGGGGCGATCCCCCCGCCGAAGAATTCCGCGGGGAGCGCGGCGCGCAGCCCCCCGGCCTCCCGGCCGAGTTGGGAGCCGAAGCTCCCCCACTCCCGCGCAAGGCTGGTCGCGTCGCGCGGGTCGTGCCCGGCGATCACGTCGAGCAGCAGCGCGGAGTCCCGCACCGTCCGGGTGAGCGGCCCGATCTGGTCGAGGGAGGAGGCGAAGGCGACGAGCCCATAGCGGGAGACGGCGCCGTAGGTCGGCTTCATGCCGACCACGCCGCAGAAGGCGGCGGGCTGGCGGATGGAGCCGCCCGTGTCCGAGCCGAGCGCGCAGGGAGCCTCACAGGCGGCGACCGCCGCCGCCGAGCCGCCCGAGCTGCCGCCCGGCACGCGGGAGGGGTCCGCGGGGTTGCGGGTGATCTGGAAGAAGGAGCTCTCGGTGGTCGAGCCCATCGCGAATTCATCCATGTTGCACTTGCCGAGCGGTACCATCCGCCCGGCCTCCAGCCGTTCGACGACGTGCGCGTCGTAGGGCGGGGTGAAGCCCTCGAGCATCCGGGAGGCGCAGGTGGTGGGCGCGAAGCGGGTGCAGATGTTGTCCTTGAGCGCCACCGGAACGCCCGCCAGCGGCGGGAGCTCCTCACCCCGCAGGCGCGCCGCGTCCACCGCAGCGGCGCGGGCGCGCGCCGTGTCCGCCGTCACGGCCAGGTAGGCCCCGATCTCCGGGTCGCGGGATTCGATCTCGGAGAGGTAGGCCTCCGCCGCCTCGACGGCGGAGAGCTCCCGCCTCCGGAGCAGCGCGGAAAGCTTTGCGGCGCTCAGCCGCGTGATCTGCCGGTCTTTCATTTCATTCCCTCCTCATTCCACGACCTGCGGGACGAAGAAGCATCCGTCCCAGGTCTCGGGCGCGCCCGCGAGCAGGTCCGCGCGCGGCAGGGGCGTTCCGGCCCTGTCCGGCCGGAAGACGTTTTCCAGCGGCACCACATGGCCGGCGGGCGGGACCCCCTCGGTGTCCGCCTCCGCGAGCTGGCCGGCAAAGGCGACGAGCTCGGCCATCTGCCGTTCGAGCGCCTCCCGCTCCTCTGGCGCGACCCGCAGGCGGGCGAGGTTTGCCGCCGCGTCCACGTCGACGCGGGCCTGGCTGCGCCGCGCCTTGGCGGGGACGCCCACGCCCTCCCGGAGGAGCCCGGCCAGCCCGAGCGCATCGAGTTGCGCGGGGTCGACGGGGCCCGGCGCGCCGGTGAGTGGGCAGCGGGCATCCTTCGTCTTGGGGAAGGCGATCACGTCGCGCAGGGAGGGGGCCCCGAGCATCTGCATGACCAGCCGGTCGAGCCCGAACGCGAAGCCGCCGTGAGGCGGGGTGCCGTACTGGAAGGCGTTGACCAGAAAGCCGAACCGTTCCCCGATCTGCCCGTCGGAGAAGCCGAGCGCCTCAAACATCCGTTTCTGAACGTCGCGGCTGTGGATGCGGATGCTGCCGCTTCCGAGCTCGACGCCGTTGAGCACCACATCGTAGGCCTGCGCGCGTACCCGGGCGGGGTCGGTGAGCAGGTAGGGGAGGTCCTCGGGATAGGGCATCGTAAAGGGGTGGTGGGTCGCGACGTAGCGGCCCTCCTCCTTGGAATACTCGAACTGGGGGAAGTCGGTGACGAAGCAGAATTTGTAATCCCCGGGGTTCCTGCGCAGGCCGAGCAGGTCAGCGAGATCGAGCCGCAGGCCGCCGAGGGTGCGGCAGACGGTGGAGAAGCGGTCGGCGCAGAAGAGGATGAAGTCGCCCGGCCTGCCGTCCACCGCGTCGAGCAGCGCGGCAAAGTCCGCCTTGGAGAAGTATTTTGTCAGGACGGAGTAGGGCTCTCCGTCCTCCCGGAGGGCGATCCACGCCATCCCCCCGGCGCCGTAGGCGAGGGCCTTTTTGGTGAGCTCTTCAATCGTGCCGCGGGAAAAATCGCAGCGTCCCTTGACGTTGAGGGCGCGCACCACGCCGCCCGCCTCCACGGCCTTGCGGAAGACCGAAAAGCCGCAGCCGCGCGCAAGCTCGGTCACGTCGGCGATCGGCAGCCCGAAGCGCAGATCGGGCTTGTCGGAGCCGTAGCGGTCCATCGCCTCCCGCCAGGTGAGGCGGGGGAAGGGGGCGGGGAGCTCAATCCCCATCGCCTCCCGGAAGAGGTGCCGGAACATTCGCTCGAGGTGCCGCAGGATATCCTCCTGGTCGACGAAGGAGAGCTCCATATCCACCTGCGTGAACTCGGGCTGGCGGTCGGCGCGCAGGTCCTCGTCGCGGAAGCACCGCGCGATCTGATAGTATCTGTCGACGCCGGCGACCATCAGGAGCTGCTTGAAGATCTGCGGCGACTGGGGCAGCGCGTAGAATTCCCCCTGGTGCACCCGGCTGGGCACGAGGTAGTCGCGCGCCCCCTCGGGTGTGGATTTGGTGAGCATCGGCGTCTCCACCGCGAGGAACCCCTCGCTTTCGAGGAAGTCGCTCACGAGGCGCGCGACCCGTGCGCGAAAGCGCAGGTTTTCGAGCAGCCCCGGGCG
>NZ_DBMDHH010000030.1:0-36681 GCF_057433415.1 Anaerotruncus sp.
GAAGCAGCAGGGCCCCGCCACCCGCATGGGGATCGCGGCGGCCATCCGCGAGCAGCTCGCGAAGGCGAAGAAGTACGGCGAGCAGCTCGAGCGGGCGGCCGCGGACGACGACTTCGACGAGCCCGAGTACGACGCGAAGTGCGAGGCGCTGCTGCCGCTCCTGCGCGGGGAGATCAAGGCGCATATCCACGCCCACCGCGCCGACGACATCTTCACCGCCATCCGCATCGCGAAGGAGTTCGGCTTTCCCTACGTGATCGTCCACGGCACCGAGGGGCACCTCGTGGCCGACCTGCTGGCCCGGGAGGGCGCGGCGGTCATCGCCGGGCCGCTGCTCGGCGCGCGCTCCAAGCCGGAGCTCAAAAACGCCGACGACGGCGGCGCGGGCGCGCTCGACCGCGCGGGGGTGAAGGTCGCGGTCGCGACCGACCACCCCGAGCTGCCCTGCCGCTTCCTGCTTTTAAGCGCGCAGGTCGCGGCCCAGAACGGCATGGACCCCGGCGCCGCGCTGCGGGCGGTCACCTCCACGGCGGCGGAGATCTGCGGGCTGGAGGGCCGCGTGGGCGCGCTCGCGCCGGGACGGGACGCGGACGTTCTGCTCTACGAGGAGGAGCCGCTGGAGACCCACCGAAAGCCGTTCGCGGTCTTCGTCGACGGAAGGAGGGTGCGCTGATGCGGGAGATTCCACGGGAGGCCGTCGTCGAGGCGGTGAAGGCGCTCTGCATCGAGGCCAACCGGATGCTTCCGGCCGACCTCAAGGAGCGGCTGTGCGGGGCCTGCCGGGCGGAGGAGTCGCCGCTCGGGCGGGAGGTGCTCTCCGACATCGTGCGCAACTATGAGACGGCCGAGGCGCTCTCGATCCCCGTCTGCCAGGACACCGGCATGGCGGTCGTCTTTGCCGAGCTCGGGGAGGACGCGCATGTGCCGGGCCTGGAGGAGGCCGTCAACGAGGGGGTGCGCCGGGGCTACACCGAGGGGCTGCTGCGCTGCTCGGTGGTCGGAGACCCGCTGCGCCGGCAAAACACCGGCGACAACACCCCCGCCGTGCTGCACCTGCGGCTGGTGCCGGGGGACAGGCTCACCCTCACCGTCGCGCCCAAGGGGGCGGGCAGCGAGAACATGAGCTCCATCCGCATGATGACCCCGGCGGCCTCCGAACAGGACCTGATCGACGCGGTCGTGCGGGCGGTGGAGGCGGCGGGGAGCAATCCCTGCCCGCCGGTCGTGGTCGGCGTCGGCGTCGGCGGCAACTTCGAGGGGTGCGCGCTGCTCGCGAAACGCGCCCTCTGCCGGGATACGGCCGTGCGCAATCCCGATCCGCTCTACGCCTCGCTCGAGGAACGGATGCTCGAGGGAATCAACCGCACGGGCATCGGGCCGCAGGGCTTCGGGGGCCGGGTGACGGCGCTGGCGGTCAACATCGAGGCGGGGGCGACCCACATTGCGAGCCTGCCGCTGGCGGTGAACATGGGCTGCCATGTGACGCGGCACGCCTGCCGGACGATTTGAGTCCTGTTTGTTAATTTTCCACGAACCCTCCGATACCCCTTGTAAATTCGCCCAATGTCCTGTATAATAAAGGTAGGATAATTGGGTAAAATGTTAAAAGCAGGCTTGCCTGTTTTGCTATAAAACAAAGGGGTTGAATTTATGAACATCACCATCACAGCACGGAAAACCTCTGTTCGCGACTCTTTCAAGGAAAGGATCGACCGGAAACTCGCCAAGCTGGACCGGTTCTTTGACGACAGCGCGAATGCGATCGTCACGGTGACCAACGAGGGCGACCGCGAGACCGTCGAGGTCACCATCCAGTCGCGGGGTATGTTCTATCGCGCGGAGAAAACCACCTCCGACCGCTTTGACTCCCTGGAGGCCGTGGTGGACTCCCTCTTCCGCCAGATCGTGAAGAACAAGAACAAGCTCGGCAAGCGCCTGCGGGACACCGCGTTCGACGCGGCGAACGTCGAGGTGGGCGAGGAGCAGGAGTCGGAGGCCCCGGAGTATGCCGTCAAGCGCGTCAAACGGTTCGCGCTGCGCCCGATGGACGTGGAGGAAGCGATCCTCCAGATGAACATGGTCGGGCACGAGTTCTTCGTCTTCCTCAACGCGGAGACGAACGAGATCAACGTGGTCTACAAACGCCACAATGGAACTTACGGGATTCTCGAGCCGACGGTCGGCTGACGATACAGCACTCCCACAGGTCGGTCCCCCACGCTCCCCGCGTGGGGGACCGGCTTTTCGGCGGGAATTTCTTGTAACCGCCGGGCATTTGTGATAGGATAAAGGTAATTTCACGGGCGGAGGTGCGCGGATGCTCTGCAAAAAATGCGGAAACAACGTCAAAAGCGATTTCAAATACTGCCCCTACTGCGGCGAACGGATCGTCAGCGACTTCCACGACCACTATGAGGAGCTGACCCCGCCCTTCCTCGTCCGGGAACCGGACGAGCCGGACGCTGCGGCGGACTGGTACGCCGCAGCGCCGGGGGAGCGGGCGCCCGACTTCGCCCTCCCGCCCACGGCCGCGCCGGAGGAGCCTCCCCTCGCGCCCGGGGCCTTTCCGCAGGAGGACCCGGAGGACGACCTCGCGCCGCCCCATTTCCGGGTTTCCCTGCCGGAGGAGCCGGCCCCCGGCGGGTACGGCGGCCCCCTCTTCGGCGCGGACGGCCCCCCGGCAAGCGGGGGGTACGCCGCGCCCGCGGGCTTCGAGCCGGTGGACGACCCGGCCGGGCCGTCGGAGGCGCCCTATTTCGTCTACCGTCCGGAGCCGGCCGCGCGGATCCCCGGAACCGACCCCGCCGGGGAAACGCCCTCCGCGCCCCCCGCGCGGGAGATTCCCCGCAGGGGCGCGGACAAGCCAAAGGCGGGCCCGGGCATCGTGGTCAAGCTGCTGATCATCGTGGGGGTGCTGATCGCCGCGGGAGCGGCGTCCTGGTTCGGATACCGCCTGCTGGGCGGCGGACCCGCGCCCTTCCGGAATACCGACTTTTCAGCGATGTTTGCGCGGGTTTACGGTCTGTAAACATTTAAAAACCCCCTTGCGCATTGGCAATACAGCGTGTATAATATAGACATGCCACATATGAAAAGATCTGGAGATTCGGAGGGGGGCCCCTGGGGGGCATACCGAAAGAACGGACTCATATGTGCGGTAAACAGGCGGAGCCGCGCGAAGCGAGGCTTCGCCTGTTGCGTTGAAGGGAGGCGCGTAAAAATGGAAAAGGTGCTGGTCGCCATGAGCGGCGGCGTGGACAGCTCGGTGGCGGCGCTGCTCCTGAAGGAGCGGGGCTATGAGGTGGGCGGCGCAACGTTCGAGCTCTTCGACGGCTGCCCCGAGCAAAACGTCTCCGATGCGAAGGCGGTCTGCGAAAAGCTCGGCATCCCGCATTACGTCTTCGATTACCGCGCCCTCTTTTCCGAGCGGGTGCTCGACTGCTTCGCGGACGGCTACCTGCGCGGCGAGACGCCCAACCCCTGCATCGCCTGCAACCGGAGCATCAAGTTCGGCGCGTTCGCGCGGGACGCCGGGCGCCTCGGGTACGGCCGCATCTCGACGGGGCACTACGCGGCGGTGCGGTTCGACGAGGCGTCGGGCCGCTATCAGCTGTGGCGCAGCGCCCAGCCCCGCAAGGACCAGTCCTACGTGCTCTACCACCTGAACCAGCGCCTGCTTTCGATGCTGCTGCTGCCGCTCGACCATTACGACAAGAGCGAGGTGCGCGCGCTGGCCGCAAAAGCGGGACTGCCGGTGCAGTCCAAATCGGACAGCCAGGACATCTGCTTCGTGCCGGACGGCGACTATGTCTCCTTCATCGCCCGGCACACCGGAAAGACCCCCGAGGAGGGGGATTACCTCGACGACGCGGGCAACGTGATCGGACGGCACCGGGGGGTGCTGCACTATACGATCGGGCAGCGCAAGGGGCTTGGGATTGCCTTCGGGACCCACCGTTATGTGAGCCGCCTTGATCCGGAGCACAACACCGTCACCCTGTCGGACGAGTCGGCGGTCTTCCGCGACACGCTGTTCGCGGACGGGCTGCGGCTCATTTCGGGCGGCGCGCTCGGCGGGCCGCTTTCGGTGCAGGCCAAAATCCGCTACGCGCACATCCCCGCCCCGGCCACCGTCTATCCCCTCGGGGAGGGGGAGGTGCGGGTGCGGTTCGATTTCCCGCAGCGCGCGATCACGCCGGGACAGGCCGTGGTCTTTTACGACGGGGAACGCGTGGTGGGCGGCGCGACCATCCGCGCGGCAGGACAGGATAAGGAGTGACATCGATGAACCTACTCGTCCCGATCGTCATGATCGTGGCCTCCAACGTGCTCTACAACCTCTTTACCAAGACGATGCCGGCGGGCGCAAACCCGTTCGCCGCGCTCGTGATCACCTACCTGACCGCGGGCGCGGTCTCCTTCGGGATGCTGCTCGTGACCGCGCAGGGGGATTCGGCGGCCGCCTTCCGCTCGATCAACTGGACGAGCGCCGCGCTCGGCGCGTCGATCGTCGGGCTGGAGCTCGGCTATATCTACGCCTACCGCGCGGGCTGGAACATCAGCGTCTGTTCCCTCGTCGCCAACATTGCGCTCGCTGTCATCCTGCTCTTTGTGGGGCTGCTCTTTTTCAGCGAGAAGCTCTCCCACAACCAACTGATCGGTATCGTGCTCTGCGTAGCCGGGCTGTTCTTCCTCAACCGCCGATAGGTGCAGTTGCCGGGTCCCGCCCCGGCGGGCGGCCCCATTTCTTGTACGGACAAGAAATGGGGGAAAGAAGCCGCAGGGGGCTTGAAGCGGCCTGCCCGGGCTGCGCCCGGAGCGCGCTATGCGCGACGGCCGCTCGCGGGCGCTCCGCCCCGCGACCCCGGCTTGAGTCCGCTGCGCGGACCCGGCCCTGCGGGCCGGATTCTCTATAAGGTTGGCCTACGGCCAAATCCTTGACCCTCAGGCCGCGACAAATAGGCCTTTGGCCCAGAAAGTCGCGTCCCCGTATGACGGATCGAAGGACCAGTCTACAGCAGCCCGTCAGCCGCCGCGCCGCAGGCGCAACGCCTCTTCCCGAGAGCCTCAAGAACGCTCTTACAGGTGCACCCGGGGAGATACGGCGGTTGGGAGCGTCCGCAACCTGAATTGAGCCCTCAGCTGGTGTACCTGCGGGGAGTGACGGTAACCGGCGGGTACTGGCAAGGCGTCTCCAGGGGATTCCTAAGGGGGCGGTGGAGCCCCCTTAGGCGGACTTTTGGTTCCTTTTCGTCCGTCCGAAAAGGAACCCGTGGCGCGCGGCGGAACGCGCTCGTAATTCTTGCCGCTTGAAAAGCGGCAATTCCCGAAAAAGCCCCGCCGGGCGCAGCGCGGCAAGCTCCGCCGCTTCCCGAGCGACAAATCTAAGGAAAGCCCCCGCCGCCCAGGGGGGCGGAATATCCAAAAAGGAACCGGCCCTGCGGCCGGTTCCTTTTATTTCTCACTTCACTTTGATGAGGATGGGATTTTCGAGCACCCCGACGACGTCGAGCGTCTTGGGGTCGACCGCGCTGAGATAGACGGTGCCCTCGTGCTCGCCCGGGGCGAGCGGCTCACGGAGGTCGACCTTGGATATGTACTGGTTGGGGGCGATGTACTGGGAGCGGTAGAGGACGCTCTCGTCCCCGTCCGCGGTCAGCTCGACGACCATAAGGTATTCGTTGAACGCGGGGTTCTGCACGTTGAGCCCGCCGCCCGTGCCGTCCGACTGGAAGGTGACGGTGGAGCTGACGCGGTAGCCGAAGAGGTTTTCACCGGGGGATTTCTCATTCCAGGGCGCGCCGGGCGGGGTGCCCGTCTGGGCGGCGGGGTCGAGCCCCTCCACCCGGAAGGCGCTTTTGACTTCGCCGGAAGAGCCGTTCAGGTTGCGCAGGAAGAGGAAAAGCCCCAGCGCGATGAGGATGGCGCAGAGGATGGAGAGCACCAGCACAAGCGCGGTATGGGGACGGGAACGCTGTCGCAGCATAAGCAATCACCTCGAAAAAATCCCCGCCGCGCGGGGAAGAATCAAGCCCGTCAGGTGATCTTGCGCAGGATCTTTGGGCGGAACCAGCCGCGGTAGATGCGCAGCACCTGGGAGAGCAGGAAATCGTACATAAAGAGGGTGAAGTTGACCAAGGCGAGGGCGACGACGATGGTATACTTTCCGAAGTCGCCCCAGCCCTCGAGCATGTCGGGGATGCCGAAGACGTAGAGCATCACATAGTAGAAGGCGACGATGACGCCGTTGAAGAGCAGGAATTTGAGCAGATAGGCGATGGGCCGGGGGGCGCGTTCGAGACGGGACTTGAGCATGGGGTAGTAGCCGAGCAGCATGACGAAGAGGACCTTGGCCTCCTGGTCGGGGACGATGAACATGGCGAGCACCGAGACGGCAACGTAGACAAGCATGGCGGTCTTGGTGCCGTTCTCCTCCTCGACGGCGATGAGGACGATGCCGGCCATCGCGGGGAAGACGTAGGAGGAAAAGGGGATCAGGCCGGTCATGAACATCATCAGCAGGCAGAGGGCGGCGGAGAGGCCGCCGATCGCCACCTGGGTACTTTTTTTCATAGACGGACGCCTCCGATGGTTCTGATGCGGGCCTGCGGCGCCCGGAAAGCGCGAGGGACGGCGGGCGGCTCAGAAGCAGCTGTTGCCGCAGCAGTCCATGCAGCAGTTGGCGCAGTACATGGCGGCGCAGATGTCGCAGCAGCTGCACCCGCCGACGGAGCCGGTCTGGTAGGAGCCGCCGCCGTACTGGGGACGGCCGTTCTGCCGCTGCCAGAGCAGCTGGTTGTAGGCGGCGGAATACTCGCTGTTCTGGGGGTTCATCTGGCAGGCCTTCTGGAAGCTCTGGAGCGCGTCGTCGAGCCATCCGCGCGAATAGTAGATGCTGCCCTTGAGGAAGTACCACTCCGCGTCGCGGCTGGCGGCGGCCACGCCGTCAAGGAGCTCCTGCGCCTCGGCCAGCCGTCCGGAGTTGATCATGCGGCGGATGTCCGCGAACTGGGAAGCGCCCTGCGCATAGGCGCCGCCCGAATAACCGCCGGACTGTCCGCCCGCCCGGCGCTGCGCGACGATCGCGTCGTATGCCTGGTTGATCTCCTGCATCTTCTCCTCGGCCAGGTCAGACAGGGGGTTGTTCGCATAGTTGTCCGGGTGATACTTTTTGGCAAGCTCCCGGTATGCGGCCTTCACCTGTTCGTCGGTGGCGTTGGGGGAGATCCCTAAGACCTTATACGGATCTGTCATCGGTTTTCAGTCTCCTTTGGCAGCAAGATTCGTTCGACGGTATCACGCAGGCCGAGGTGGATGACGTTGTCCAGGATCGGCTTATAGTCGTGCAGGCCGATCAACTCGTACGCCTTGATGATCTCCCCGATCGTTAAAAAGAGGGAGCCCTTGGCGTTTTCACGGATGGCGGCGAGCTGTTCGGGCGTGGGGGAAGGCGTCTTCTCCCGCAGCAGGAAGGGGTTGTAGCTGTGGCGGCGGGCGTCCTCCTCGAGGTCGTCGAGCGCGTCGGCCAGATAGACGTACCGCCCGAGCAGGTAGCCGAACCGTTCGAGCACCCGCTTCTGGGTGCTGTCGTTGGTGAGCAGGCCGCAGATGCCCGAGAGGGCGAGCGCGGAGGGCTCGCAGGCGCGGTCGACGCTGTCGCACTGTTCGTCCTCGAGCGCGCTCTGCTTGCTGATCGTCTCGTAGATGATCTGCGCCACGCCGGGGAAGCGGTCGGCCGCCTTTTTGTAGGCGTGCCGCGCGAAGGGCGTGGCGAGCGCCGCGCCCAGCCGGGAGCCGAAGCCGCCGTCGCGGTAGTTGTCGAGCACCTTGTAATAGAGCATGATCATCGCGACGCCCGAGGAAAAGTCGAGCTGCCCGCAGCTGGGGCAGCAGGGGATTTTTCTGAGCGGGTTGAGCATGCAGCGCCCGGGGGCGAAGGCGAGGTGTTCTCCCGAGAGGGACAGGTCGAGCAGCGCGAGGAAGGTGAAGTCGTAGCTGAGGGTCAGCCGGGCGAAGGGGCCGTACTCCCGGCCGAGCTGTTTGCAGAGTCCGCAGTAGACCGCCTTATAGGTTTCGTACTCGCAGACCCGCAGCATGCCTTTGAAGGGCTTGATGTAACCAAACATTAGTGTCTCCCGATCGGGTGAAGATTTTCCGCGGAACGGCAGGTTTTTTCACCCTGTCCGCGATGGGCAAACCGGGGAATCCTTGTAAAAAACGTGCGATCCGCGCCCGGGGCGCGGATTTTCCGGCAATTTTCACAGAACTTTCTGAACTCTCTTATTTTACACGAAAAGGCCGTGAATTTGTTTAATAAACTATGAATTCCACGAAATAACGTTATGGATTTGTGATTCAAAAAGGCCTTGTTTGCGTAAACCGTGCCCGGGTTCCGCTTTTGCGCCGGCAAAGCGCGGGCCCGGACGCACCCGCGCGGAGGACTGTCCGCACCGGGCGGACCGGTTTTCCGCCCGGAGGCGCCGGGTCAGACGAAAAAGAGCGGCGCGGGCATGCGCCCGTGCCGCTCTTTTTCCTGTGATGGCCGAGTTTTCCGCGGAAAGAACGCCGCGGTCATTCGACGCTCAGGTTCCGGGTGATGAAGATCGCGTAAAGCCGGGTGAGCAGGTCCC
This sequence comes from Anaerotruncus sp., assembly GCF_057433415.1. Taxonomy (NCBI): domain Bacteria; kingdom Bacillati; phylum Bacillota; class Clostridia; order Eubacteriales; family Oscillospiraceae; genus Anaerotruncus; species Anaerotruncus sp. The sequence continues at coordinate 8,631 of NZ_DBMDHH010000030.1, forward strand.
AGGAGAGGTTGTCGAAGACCCCGGACTCCTCCAGGTTTCCCCTGCCTTGCAGCCAGAGGGTGTTGGCCGCGGTGCCGTCGGCGTGCCGGCCGTCGACCTCCGCGTCCTGCACCTCATCCAAAACGTGGGAGAGGGATTTGAACATCGACTGGACGACCAGCAGATGCAGCGTCTCCCCGCCCGGCTCCACCCGGAAGGAGGGGGAGGGGTAGACGTCCGCGCCCCGCGGCAGGCGCGTGCGCGCGACGACGCCGCGGTAGACGGACGCGATGGCGTCCCAGGTGTCGTTGTCGACCGTGCCGGTGGGCGGCAGGCCGAAGTTCTGCTGGAAAAGGACGACCGCCAGCTCCGTCCGCTCCTCGAAGATGCCGTCGGGAACGAGCCGGGGCAGGAAGGGGTAGGACAGCGAGATGGCGCGCAGCATGGTTTGGAGGCTCCGGACGGGACGCCCGAGCAGAAAACGTTCCGGAAGCATCAGGCGGCGCCTCCTTTCCGGTCCCGGCTGCCCAGGGAGAGCGGGTATCCGGGGAACTGGGTCAGGCGGGTCGAGAGGGCGTAGGTCTCGAACTCCTCCCGCGCGGCGCTGTCGGAGAGCTCCGCGGGGAAGCGGACCCCGTCGCTGAGGATGGCGGAGGCCGCCCCCGCGTAGGCCTCATAGATCGCGTCCCAGGTCGTTTCATCGGCGACGCCCGTCTGCGGCAGGCCGGCCATCTGCTGGAACGCCGTGACCGCCTGCCTGGTTCTCGGGCCGAAGACGCCGTCCACCGGGAGGAAGGGGAGGTTGTCGTAAAACTCGGACAGGACGGCGAGCATGAACTGAAGGGCGACGACGCCGTCGCCGGAGGACCGCTCCCGCGACTCGCCGGGATACTGGAAGGAGACGTTATAGAAGGTCTGCCCCTCGCTCACGAGCTCGGCGAGGTCCTTTACGCCGACGTAGAGGAGCACCAGCTTATACCAGGTGGCCCTGCCCACCACCCCGTCGGCGGCCAGGTTGAAGATGCTCTGGAACCGCTTCACGGCGTTTTCCGTGGCGGGGCCGAAAATTCCGTCCACCGGCCAGATCTTGGGGATGGCGGGGTAGTCCTGGGAGATGCGGTTGAGGGAGGTCTGGACGACCACCACGGCCTCGCCGGCGGAGCCCTGCCGCAGGGGGGAGCCGGGGTAGGAGGCGCGCACGCCCTGCACGGGGGCGTCGGGCACCAGCTCGATGCCGTCGCCGTAATAGGTTCGCAGGATTTGCATGGAGTCGTAACCGTCCTGCGCCAGGTATTGGCTGCCCCACTGGGAAAGCCCGTCGCAGGTGGTGGTTGTGCCGTTGCAGAATTTCGCGGCCAGCGGCTCCACGTAGCCGATCCGCCGGATGTATGTATTGAAGATGTCGTCGACGATCTGCTCGATGTTGTCGAAGATGTTCCGGCCGTAGATGAATTTCTGGTCGGTGGCGGTGCTGTTCGTGATGTGGAACGAGTAGCCCCGGCTGGGATAGTATTCCGTGTAGACCCGGTTGAGCGCGAAGGAGATCTGCGCCAGGATGTTCGCGCGCAGGGCGGCGGGCTCCCAGGTGGGATAGATCTCGCTGGAAGCCACGTTCTTGATGTAGTCGGGGAAGGAGACGGTGACGTTCTCCGCGCCGGAGCCGGGGGTCCCGAGATGGACGGTGATATACTCCGGGATATAGGGAAGGACGGTGATTGGCATGGGGAAAGCCTCCTTTACAGGTCTTGGGGGGTGACGCGCACTTCGCCCGCCGCGTCCCGGGGCGCCGTATTCTCCGGAAGCGGGATCAGCTTCATCTCCTGGAGCGTCTCGACCCCCGCGAAAATCTGGACGTCCTCCACCGTCAAAAGCTCGTAGAGCGGATGCTCCGCCCATACGTCGCAGACGGAAAAGGGCGCTTCCGCGGCGCCCGGCGAGGTGCTGTCCGCCGCGGCGGGGGCGGGGATGGCGACCGGGTCGATTTCCCCGCTTTCCCCCGTGACGCGGACGGCGACCAGGCGGTGCCTGCCGTCCGGGGATTTTTGGGTGACCGCCACCGTGGCGTCCTCCAGCGGAATCTGTGCCCGGCCCGTAAAAACACGGACGCGGATTGTGCCGTTTTCATCCAATGGGACCCCTCCTTGCTGGATAGTTCTTACCAACAGCTTATGCGGGAGAGGGGCGCGCCTTGTCAGGAAAGGGCGCGAAAGAAGCAAAAAAAGCCGGAGGGGGATCATTCCCCCTCCAGCCCTTCCTGCGCCGGGTTATCGATGAGGCGGCCGCGGAAGTCGAACCGGGAGCCGTGGCAGGGGCAGTCCCAGCTCTTTTCGTCCGGGTTCCACTCCAGCTGGCAGCCCAGATGGGGACAGCGGACCGATACGATGAACGCTTCGCCGGCTTCATCCTTATAGACCCCGACCTTTTCGCCGTCGTACTCCACCACGCCCCCGTGCCCGCGGGGAAGCGCCTCGATGTCCTCCCGCGGCGGCGTGAGGAATTTGCGCGCCAGCCCCTTCGCGGCCTGGGCGGTGTCCCGCATCAGCGTCCTGGCGGAGGCGGAGGGGTTGAACCGCTGGGGCGTGAACGCTTGCTCCCAGGGGCTTTTCCCCTCTGTGATCAGGCCGGTAATCAAAAGGGCGGACACCATGGAGGAGGTCATGCCCCACTTTTGGAAGCCGGTCGCCACGTACCAGTCGGGCGTCGAGGCGGAGTACCGGCCGATATAGGGCACCCCGTCCAGCGTCATGCAGTCCTGGGCGCTCCACGCCGCCGCCTCGGCGCTCTCGGGCCAGTAGGTTTTCGCCGCTTCCCGCAGCCTTTGGTACTGCCCGCCCGCGGAGTTTTCGCCGGTGCGGTGGTTCCCGCCGCCGAGCAGCAGCAGGTCCCCCTGCGGCCGGAAGGAGAGGCCGTCCGCGTCGACACCGAGGTACATCCCGGTGAGTTTGGCCGCGTTTTTGAGCGCGAGGACATAGCTGCGCTCCTGGTGCATCCGCATGAAGTAGTAGCCGGGCGCGTTCAGGAAGGGGTAGTGGCAGGCAAACACGATCTTTGCCGCCGTCACCTCGCCGTGGTCGGTGAAGATCCGGTTGCCCTCCACGGAGCGCACGGGGGTCCCTTCGTAGATTTCGAGCGGCCCGGCGACGGCGCGCAGGAACCTGAGCGGATGGAACCGCGCCTGCCCGTCGAAGCGCAGGGCGGCGGCCACGGGGAAGGGGAGCTCCGTTTGGGAACCGTAGGCCGCGCCGATGCCGAGCGCTTTCGCCGCCTCGAACTCCCGTGCCAGCGGTTCCCGCTCGGCGGTGGAATAGAGGTACGCCGGGGCCTCGGTGAAATCGCAGTCGATCCCGAGCTCCCGGACCATGCGCCGGTATTCCGCGACGGCGCGCTGGTTGGCGTCGGCGTACTGCCGCGCCGGCTCCTCCCCCGACCGCTCGATCAGCCGGTGGTAGATGAGCCCGTGCTGGCTGGTGATCTTGGCGGTGGTGTTTTTCGTCTGCCCGCCGCCCACGCGCGAGGCCTCCAGCAGCACGGTGCGCAGCCCCGCCGCCTTCAGGAAATGCGCGGTCAGCACGCCCGCCATCCCGCCGCCGATGACGGCCGCGTCCACGTCGAGGCCGCCCGCGAGCGCCGGCCGTTCCGGCAGCGCGGCGGTTTTGCTCCAGATGGATTCGCTCATGGCTTTTTCACCCCCGCGCGGCGGACCGCCCGTTTGACGACTGTTCCCATATGACCACGCTCCTTCGACTTCTTATTCCTAGCGTGGGCCGCCGCATGAAAATTATTCCCGCCGGGGAAAAAGTTTCCCGCCGCTGGCGGGAAAACCGCCGGGGCCCGGCCGTCGGGGCGGCATTTTGGGGAAAAATGTCCGCCCGGCGGGGAAAGAAGTGAAAAAAAGATGGCGGAAGGCTTGATTTTGGAAGCGGATCGCAGTATGATAAAGCAATAGGGTTTAACGGATAAATGCGTTAAAGCGCCCGGCGGCGACGCCGCAAAAGGAAACGGAGTGAAGGTAATCATGATCTACAACCGGGAAGCCGAAACGATGCCGCGAAAGCAGATCGAGGCGCTCCAGCTGGAGCGGATGAAGCACATCGTGCGATACTGCTACGACAACGTGAAGCTCTACCACGATCGGTTTGACGCGGCCGGGTTCGACCCCGACAAATTCAAAGCCCTCTCCGACATCAAGTATATCCCGCCGACGACCAAGGACGACCTGCGCGACAACTACCCCTTCGGCCTCTTCGCGGTGCCGCAGAAAAAGGTCGTGCGCATCCACGCGTCGAGCGGCACCACCGGCAAGCCCACCGTCGTCGGATACACGAAAAACGACCTCGACATGTGGAGCGAGATTATGGCGCGCCTCATCGCCGCCGCGGGCGTGAACGACGAGGACATCGCGCAGATCTGCTTCGGCTACGGCCTCTTCACCGGCGCGCTCGGCCTGCACTACGGCCTCGAGCGGCTGGGCGCCTCGGTCGTGCCCTCCTCCTCCGGCAATTCGGAAAAGCAGATCATGCTGATGAAGGATTTCGGCACCACGACGCTGATCGCGACCCCCACCTACGCGCTATACCTCGGGGAGCTGGCCGCCGAGCTCGGCTACGGGCCGGATGATTTCAAGCTGCGCATCGGCCTCTTCGGCTCGGAGGGCAGCACCCCCGAGATGCGGGCGAAGATCGAGCAGAAGCTCGGACTTTTCGCCACCGACAATTACGGCATGAGCGAGCTCATCGGCCCGGGGGTCTCGGGCGAATGCGAATTCCGCGACGGCTTACATATCAACGAGGACCACTTCTTCACCGAGGTGGTCGACCCCGACACCCTCGAGGAAAAGGCGGAGGGCGAGGTCGGCGAGCTGGTCATCACGACGCTGACCAAGGAGGCGCTGCCTCTGCTGCGCTACCGCACCCGCGACCTCTCCCGCGTGACCTACGCCCCCTGCAGATGCGGCCGCACGACCGCCCGCATGGACAAGATCATGGGCCGCAGCGACGACATGATCAAGGTCAAGGGCGTCAACGTGTTCCCCTCCCAGATCGAGAGCGTGCTCATGCCGATGAGCCAGATCAGCCCGCACTACATGCTCTATGTGCGGCATGAGGGCTACACCGACACGCTCGAGGTCAAGGTCGAATTGATCGACGGCTCGCTGCTCGAGCGGTGGTCCGACCTCGAAAAGCTCCAGGAGACGATCCACGCCAAACTGCGCACCGTTCTGGGCATCGACGCGAAGGTCACTCTCGTCCAGCCCAAGACGATCGAGCGGTTCCAGGGCAAGGCCAAGCGGGTCGTCGACCTGCGCTGAATAAGTAATTCATTAAAGGAGTACATATATGAAACAGCTGATGCTTGGCAACCAGGCGGTTGCCAGAGGACTCTTCGAGGCAGGCTGCCGGTTCGTCTCGAGCTATCCCGGCACCCCCTCCACCGAGATCTCCGAGTACGCGAGCGAGTACGACGAGATCTACGCCGAGTGGGCCCCCAACGAAAAGGTCGCCATGGAGGCGACGCTCGGCGCGGCCATCGGCGGCGCGCGCTCCTTCTGCGCGATGAAGCACGTGGGCCTCAACGTCGCGGCCGATCCGCTCTTTACCGCCTCCTACACCGGCGTGAACGCCGGCATGGTCATCGGCGTGGCGGACGACCCGGGCATGCATTCCTCCCAGAACGAGCAGGATTCCCGCCACTACGCGATCGCGGCCAAGCTGCCGATGGTCGAGCCCGCCGATTCAAAGGACTGCATCGACCTCGTGGCGGCGGCGTACGAGATCTCCGAGACGTTCGACACGCCGGTCATCTTCCGCACCTGCACCCGCATCGCCCACTCCCAGAGCATCGTGGAGCCGAAGGAGCGCACCGAATACCCGCTGAAGGCCTATGAGAAGAACCCGAAAAAATATGTCATGATGCCCGCCAACGCGGTCGGGCGGCATGTCTTTGTCGAGGAGCGGATGAAAAAGCTCGCGGAGTTCGCCGAGACCACCCCGCTCAACCGGGTGGAGATGGGGGACGCGGAGGTCGGCTTCATCACCTCGGGCACCTGCTACCAGTATGTGAAGGAGGCGTTCCCCGCCGCGAGCGTCCTCAAGCTCGGGCTTGTGAACCCGCTGCCCGCGAAGCTCATCCGGGATTTCGCCGCGAAGGTGAAGACCCTCTACGTGGTCGAGGAGCACGACCCGGTCATCGAGACCTTCTGCCGCGCGAACGGCGTGCGGGTCGACGGCGGCAAGGACCGTCTCGGCCTCTGCGGGGAGTATTCCCAGCGGATGGTCGCCAAGGCGTTCGGCGGGGAGGTCCCCGGCGGGCTCTCCTTCGGCGAAGCGGTGCCCGTGCGCCCGCCCGTGCTCTGCCCCGGCTGCCCTCACCGCGGCCTCTTCTACACGCTGCACAAGCTCGGCGTGATGGTCAGCGGCGACATCGGCTGCTACACCCTCGGCGCGCTGCCCCCGCTCGGGGCGCTCGACACGACCGTCTGCATGGGCGCGTCGATCTCCGGGCTGCACGGTTTCAACACCGCGCGTGGCGGCGACTCGGCCCAAAAATCCGTCGCGGTCATCGGCGACAGCACCTTCATGCACTCGGGCATCACCGGGCTCATCGACATCACCTATAACCGCGGCAACTCGACGGTCATCGTGCTCGACAACTCGATCACCGGCATGACCGGCCACCAGCAGAACCCGACGACCGGCCTCACGCTCAAAAACCAGCCCACCCCGCAGGTTTCGATCGAGAAGATCTGCGAGGCGGCGGGCGTCAGGCGGGTGCGCGTCGTCGACCCGAACGAGCTTCGCGAGCTCGAGGCGGTCATCAAGGAGGAGCTCGCCGCCGACGAGCCGTCGGTGATCGTCACCCGGCGGCCCTGCGCGCTGCTCAAATATGTGAAGCACAATCCGCCGCTCGCCGTGGACGTGGAGAAGTGCAAAAACTGCAAGGCCTGCATGAGGATCGGCTGCCCCGCGATCAGCGCGGCGGAGGGCCACGTCACCGTCGACCAGACCCTCTGCGTCGGCTGCGGGCTGTGTGAAAAAATGTGCGCGTTCGGCGCGCTGAAATCTTCCGCGGAGGTGCAGGGCTGATGGCAAACGTAAAAAGCGTCATGATCGTGGGGGTCGGCGGGCAGGGCTCGCTGCTCGCCTCCAAGCTGCTCGGCAACGTGCTGCTCTCGCGCGGGTTCGACGTCAAGGTCTCCGAGGTGCACGGCATGAGCCAGCGCGGCGGTTCCGTCGTCACCTATGTGCGCTACGGCGACAAGGTCTATTCCCCCATCGTCTCCGAGGGGGAGGCCGATGCGGTCGTCTCCTTTGAGCGGCTCGAGGCCGCCCGCTGGCTGCCCTACCTGAAGGAGGGCGGACGGCTCATCGTCAACGACCAGCGCATCGACCCGATGCCAGTCATCACCGGCGCGGCTCAATATCCCGACGGCGTCCTCGAAAAGCTCGCCGCCACCGGCGCGAACCTGCTGGCGGTCGACGCCCTCTCGTTGGCCGAACAGGCCGGCAGCGCCAAGGCGGTCAACGTCGTGCTGATGGGGGTGCTCTCCACCCTGCTCGACATCCCCGAGGAGGCGTGGCAGGCGTCGCTCGAGGCCTGCGTGCCCGCGAAATTCCTGGAGCTCAACCGCCGCGCGTTCGCGCTCGGCCGGAACCATACCGCGTGATCCCAATCTTAATGACAGAAAGGAATGGATTCCTTTGCCAAACTACTACCAGCCCGAAATCGAGTGCGCCTCCCGCGAGCAGATCAGAGCCTGGCAGGACGAGCGCCTCGTCGAAACGGTCGAACACGCCTACAAAAACGTGGAGTTCTACCGCAGGAAGATGGACGAGAAGGGGATCAAGCCCTCGGACATCAAATCCGTTGACGACCTTTGCAAGCTGCCCTTTTTGACCAAGGCGGACCTGCGCGACGCCTACCCCTACGGACTGCTCGCCGTTCCGCGTGAGGACGCGGTGCGCATCCAGTCGACGAGCGGCACCACCGGCAAGCGGGTCGTCGCCTTCTACACCCAGGACGACATCGACCTGTGGGAGGACTGCTGCGCCCGCGCAATCGTGGCCGCGGGCGGCACCCGCAGCGACGTGGTGCAGGTCTCCTACGGCTACGGCCTCTTCACCGGCGGCCCCGGCCTCAACGGCGGCTCCCACAAGGTGGGGTGCCTCACGCTGCCCATGTCCTCCGGCAACACCGCGCGGCAGATCCAGTTCATCCAGGACCTGGGCGCCACCATCCTCTGCTGCACCCCCTCCTACGCCGCTTTCATCGGCGAGACGTTCGAGGAGATGGGCATCAGCCCGGAGGAGATCCCGCTCAAGGCGGGCATCTTCGGCGCCGAGGCGTGGACCCAGGAGATGCGCCGCGACATCGAAAAGAAGCTCGGCATCAGGGCATATGACATCTACGGCCTCACCGAGCTCTCCGGCCCCGGCGTCTCCTTCGAGTGCGCCGAGCAGACGGGCATGCACATCAACGAGGACCATTTCATCGCCGAGATCATCGACCCCGACACCGGCGAGGTGCTCCCCGAGGGCTCCAAGGGCGAGCTCGTCTTCACGAGCATCACCAAGAAGGCCTTCCCGATGCTCCGCTACCGCACCCGCGACATCTGCGTGCTCACCCGCGAGCCCTGCTCCTGCGGACGCACCCACGTCAAGATGTCCAAGCCGATGGGCCGCAGTGACGACATGCTCATCATCCGCGGCGTCAACGTCTTCCCGTCCCAGATCGAGACGGTGCTCATGAACCACGGCTATCCGGCCAACTACCAGATCGTCGTCGACCGCGTCAAGAACAGCGACACCCTCGACGTCTACGTCGAGATGACGGGCGCGATGTTCGGCGACACCGTCAAGGACATCTCCCGCCGCGAGAAACAGCTCGTCGACGGCTTCAAGTCGATGCTCGGGCTCGCCGTCCACGTGCACCTCGTCTCGCCCAAAACGATCGAGCGCAGCGAAGGAAAGGCGAAACGCGTTATCGACAAACGCCATCTGGTATGATATAATTGGCATAAGAAAGGGAAGCTTCTTCCCGGATTTTTGGGCATTATCGTCAAACTAACGCCGGCACAGCGGCAGAATGGGTGTGTAATATGGTTATCAAGCAGCTTTCCGTCTTTGTCGAGAACCAGCCGGGCAGGCTTTCGGAGATCACCGACGTCCTCAGCGGCCGGGAAATCAACATCCGCGCCCTCTCGATCGCCGACACCACCAATTTCGGCATCCTGCGCCTCATCGTCGACCATCCCTCCCGCGCCGAAAGCGCCCTCAAGGAGCAGGGCTTCACCGTCTCCCAGACGAGCGTCATCGGCGTCGGCATCGAGGACCGCCCCGGCGGTCTCGCGGAGGCGCTCAACATCCTGCGCGAGGCGGGCATGGACGTGGAGTACATGTACGCCTTCGTCAGCCACGCCGAGAAGACCGCCTACGTCATCCTGCGCGTCGCCGACAACGACGCCGCCGAAAAGGTCCTGCGCGACCACGGCATCCCCATCCTCAGCGGCGAGGACGTGTATTAGGGTTACGGGCATTTTTAGAGTTACGGGCATTTTTTGGTCGGCCTTTTGAAAAAGGCCTGGCGAAAACTTTTATCAGGCGCGGCGCCGCCGCCTGTCCGTGCACGCGGCCCGTGCGATGGGGAGCGGAAGGGCGGACGCGCGAAAACAACATCAGCCGGTTGGGCGGAAATTTTTCCGCCCAACCTTTTTTGGAGGAATGTGCAAATGTCCATCGAAAAGGTACGGGCGTTCTTTGCCGCGCGCGGGCGCGGCGGGGACGTCCTGGAGTTCCCGGTTTCAAGCGCCACCGTCGAGCTGGCCGCGCAGGCGGTCGGCGTCATCCCCGCGCGCATCGCCAAGACCCTCTCCTTCAAGAGCCCGGAGGGGTGCGTCCTGATCGTCATGGCGGGCGACGCGCGCATCGACAACCGCAAGTTTAAGGACCAGTTCTCCATGAAGGCGTCGATGCTTCCGCCCGAGGACGCGCTCGCCCTCACCGGGCACGCGGTCGGCGGCGTCTGCCCCTTCGCGATCGAGAACGAAACGGTAAAGACCTACCTGGACGTGTCGATGAAGCGGTTTGAAACCGTCTTCCCGGCGGCGGGCAGCGGCAATTCCGCCATCGAGCTCACCTGCGCCGAGCTGGAGGACTATTCCGGCGCGGCGGGCTGGGTCGACGTCTGCAAGGGCTGGGAGGAGACGGCGGTATGATGCGTGATCCCGTCCAGACGATCGGAAATCTCATCGACCGCGCGGGCGTCTCCTACATCGGCTCGGTCGACGGCGAGGGCTTCCCCGAGATGAAGGCGATGCTCCCGCCCCGCCGCCGCGAGGGCGTCCGCGAGCTGTGGTTCACCTCCAACACCTCCTCGATGCGCGCCGCCCACTACCGGGAAAACCCAAAGGCGTGCGCCTACTTCTGCGACCGCCGGTTCTTCCGCGGGGTGATGCTCAAGGGGCATATGGAGGTGCTCACAAGCCCGGAAATCAAGGCGGAGATCTGGCGGGAGGGGGACGAGCGGTACTATCCCGGCGGGGTGGACGATCCCGACTACTGCGTCCTGCACTTCACCGCGTTTTCGGGGCGGTACTACAGCAGCTTCCATTCGGAGGACTTCCCCGTGGAGAAATGAAAAAAGCGCCCGGCCGTTGAGGCCGGGCGCTTTTTGATACGTTCAGGAGGCGAAGTACTGGACGACCGCGTCCGCGACCGCGCTGCCGTACCGGTACATCGCGAACGCGTCGCAGATCTGCTGGTACTCGGCGGGATTGGTGATGAAGCCGGATTCCAGCAGGATGGAGGGGCAGGCGGTCATCATCGTGACGCGGTAGTAGGAGCGTTCGACCGAACGCAGCCTGCGCCCGCTGTCCTCCGCGAGGCTCTGGCCCGCGAGCTCGGCAAGGCGCTGCGACTGGTCGTTCCAGTAGTAGACCTCGATGCCGGAGACGCCGACCGAATCGGCGGTCACGCCGAGGGAATTGTGGTGGCAGGAGATGAAGAGGTCCGCGTCGAACTGCTGGGAGAGCTCCATGCGCTCATTGAGGGTCATCGTCTCGTCGCTGTGCAGCACGTGGACCGTCGCGCCGAGCGCTTCCAGGCGGCTCTGGGCCGCGTAGGCGTTGGCGAGGTTGAGGGTCTTCTCCCACGGGCCGCCGTCGCCCGCCACGCCCGAGGCGCCCGGGTCGGTGCCGCCGTGGCCCGGGTCGAGCACGACGGTCACGTCCGAGAGGGGGGTGGCGCTCAGGCGGTCGAACGCGGGCCGCTCGCGCAGGTAGACGACCGTGTCGTTCCCGTCGAACTGGACGTCCCAGCCGCTCAGGCGCACCCCTTCGTTCAGATGGAAGGTGAGGGTCACGGCGCCGTCGTCGCTGATCGACGATTCGACCGACGAGCAGAGGGTGCTCTCGAGCATCGAGGCGTTCATCTTTTCAAAGCCCTCGAGGTGGTGGAAGGTGACGGTCACCGAATCCTCGTCCATGCTCCCGGTGAAGGCGGGGCGCGCGGTGCCGCCGATCGTCAGCTTTTCCCCCTTGGGGGCCTTGGCCATCGCGATCGAGGCGACGGCGCTCTGCGCGGTGGCCGCGCCCTCGTCGACGTCGACGGCGGATTTGAGCACATAGCCGCCCGAGGAGAGGCGGTAGTAGCCGCCGCCCGCGTTTTCGGTGATGTAGTCGACGCAGTCCTTCTTGAGGATGGTGAGGTACTGCCCGTCGTCCGCCGCGTTTTTGTTGACGGGGACGATAAAGGTCTTCATCCGCGCGACGGGGGCCGCCCCCTCGCCCGCAACATAGACCTCCCCGGCGGTCTGCTGGCTCGAATTGAGGCCCGCGTAGTTGAGGCGGTAGGTGACGGGGCCGATGTTCTTGACCTGCCCGGACAGGGCGAGGGAGGAGACGTCGAGGGTCGCCTGATAGGTGACGGCGACGCCGTTTTGCACCGCCGCGACCGGCTGGAGGGTGGCGGTGAGCCCGCCCACCGCGGCGGTCACCGTGCCGCCGCCCGGCGCGGTGCAGGAGAGCTTCAGGAGCTGCCCTGCGAGCACCGCCTCCGAGCTGGCGGGATAGGCGCTCGATTTGACGATGGTGGAGATTGTGGTCGTCTCGGACGGGTAACTGCGGGTGATCGCGGCCGTCCTGCTGATCCCGCCCTGCGTGAAGGTGTAGGTGTTGGAGCCGTAGGCCACGTCGACAAGCACGCCCCACAGTCCTTCGGACGAGCGTTCCAGCTCGCGTCCCTCAAAGAGGAGGGGCTGGGAGGGGTCGGAGGTGCCCATGATGTAGTAGGTCCCCCAGGAGGGGTCGGCGGTCACCGGCTCGGCCGGCCGCCCGATCGTCAGGGTCTTCTGGTAGCTGAGGTCGGGCATGCCTGCGGGCTCCTTCTGGCTGAAGGCGGCAAAGAGCGTATAGGCCGCGGTGCGCGACTCGGTGTCAAGCGCGCTGTAGTTGCTGATCACGATGCCGCCCGCGCCCGACTGCCGTTCCAGCCAGAGGCTGTTGTCGATCCCGTGGGAAAAGGCGGACGCGTCGTCCGCGCCGTGCAGCGGGTAGTAGGCGGCGCCTTTGGCTTCGCAGAGGGCCTGCCAGCCCGAAAGGAGGGCGGGCAGCTCGTCGAGGGAGACGCCGTCGAAGGTCGGCACGACGAAATCGAGGTCGCCGCTCCCAAGCGGCGCGGAGAAGAGGTCGCGGGCGGCTTCGCCGCCCACCGCGCCGCCCGAGACGACGAGGCCGAGCCGCTGGGAATCCTTATGCTTGAGGCTGTCGTGCGCGTGCCCGGCGGTTTTGGCGACGCAGGAGGCGTAGTCCTCCACGTCGTCGAAGACGCCCGAGTCGACGCCCGAGAGGACGACGCCCGCGATGTCGTAGTTGGCGGTGAGTTCCGAGACGACCTTGCCCGCCAGCTTCTGCACGCCCGGCTCGGACGGGTCGAGGACGCCGTTTTTCACCCAGCCGGGATTTTTTGCCGCGGGGGAGGAGGCGGCCAGGCCGCCGGAAGCGACCGCGTAGGGGTTGACGACCGCGTAGACCTGGATGCCCCGCTCCTTGCATTCGTCGACGAGGTAGCCGAGCGGGTCAAAAAAGGCGAAGGAGCCCTGTTCGCCGGTGAGATAGGCGCTCGACGGCAGCACCGACGAGCGGTAGAGCGCGTCACACTCGGGAGCCGCTTCAAAGAAGACGGCGTTGTAGCCGTATTCGGCGGCGAAGTCCGCGATCGCGTCGAGCTGGCCGCGCAGCGCCTTGGCCGAAAGGTTGGGCGCGGAGGGGAAATCCGCGTTGCCGCGGGTGCGCACCGTCATCGCGCGCAGCTCGGGGGCGGTGGGCACGATCCCCCCGGGATAGCTCTTGGGGATGATCTCGCCGGTGAGCAGGTCGCTCGCCAGCAGCACCGTGAAGGTCGCGGCGACGATCGCCAGCGACAGGAGCAGGGTGCGCGCGATCACATGCGTCCGTTTCGGTTTCATATGGGCAACATTCCTTCTATACCGTAGTGGGGCGTCACAGCTCGAAGTCCGATTTGTCGAAAGCGGGCAGCGCGCGCGGGCGCTTGGGGACCCGCTTGAGCGGCGCGTAGCGGTAGCGCCGGCAGGAGGTGAACGGAGAGGTCACACCCTTTTTTTCACACAGCACCGAACGCCCGTCGCGGGTGATGAACCCGTATTTGCAGTACTGGCAGGCGGGCGGGATCTCGTTGGAAAACAGTCTCAGCTTGCTCATGGCGCACCTCCGAAAGTCCGATATAACCCTATCATTATACAGGAACGGAGGGGAAATTTCTACTTGTAAAAATGAACATTTCGACGCCATTCGGGAAAGGCGAGGATCGAGCACATGCAGAGCAGGCAGAGGGCGGGCAGGACGGCGTGGGGATCGGCGCGCGGGACGGGGGAGGAGAGGGAGGCGGACGCCGCGAGGACGGCAGGGGGCAGCCACCGGGCGAAGAGGGCGGCGAAGAGGGTGGTGAGCCCGCCGTGAAGCAGCCGGGAGCGGTAAAACCGCCCGAACCGCACGCCGCAGCCGTCAAAAAAGCAGGAGCGCACCTGGAAGATGATGCTGAGGGAGGAAAAGGAGACGAGAAAGGCGCAGAGCAAAAAGCCCGCGCGCCCGCCCAGCGACGCGGCCGCGATGCAGCCGCCGGTGACTTCCAGCAGTCCGGCGAGCGCGGCGGTGAAGAAGGGCTCCCCCAGCGCGGGGAAGAGCTTCCCGAGCGCGCCCGCCAGCGCCCCGGTGAGCCCGACGGCGCGCAGCAGCGCGGTGACGGCGGAGAAGGCGACGACGAAGGCGCAGATCGAGAGGATGCCCGAGGCGGCGGAGCGCACGGCGTTCACGAAGGCGTCGCGGGAGCGTTCGGGCGCGCGGGCCGGCAGTCCGCCGGCCCGCGCGCCCCGGAAGGCGAGCGCGCCGACGGCGAGGGAGGAGAGCACCTGCGCGCCGAGCAGCGCGAGTCCGGCCGCGCGGCTGCCGAGCATCCCCGCGCCGACGGCGGAGATGAGAAAGGAGGGCCCGGCGTTCACGCAGCAGCAGAGGGCGCGCTCGGCGGTTTCCCGGTCGATCTCCCGGCGCGCGAGCATGTCGGAGAGCATCCGCGCGCCGACCGGGAAGCCGCCCACGAAGCTCATGAGCAGCACCGCGCCGAGGTTTTCCGGCATGCCGATCACCCGGCGGGTAAAGCCGCTCACCGCGCGGGAGAGCACCGCCCCCGCCTGCGTTGCGGCGATCAGCCCCGCGAGGATCATAAACGGGAAAAGGGAGGGGATGATGACCGCCGCGCAGCTCCCGAGCCCCGCGCGTACCCCCTCCGACACCTCCTTGGTCTTCCATAAAAGCCCGACGGCGGACGCCGCCGCGGACGCCGCCAACAGGTATTTTGCGCATTTCACGCGCCCACACCCCCGATTACATAAAAAACCGCTTTTTATAATATCTATGTACTGGTCCCCCGGCGGATGCACCCAAATTTGCCGCGGGGAGATGGGGGAAAATCGATGTTCGGAAGGAAGAAAGGGAAAAAGGAACGCTATTCGATCGCGGACGCGGTGTCCCGCACCCTCGAGCTGCCGGTCGACGTGCTCGAAGGGCTGCCGCAGCTGGAGCTGCTCGGCAACCGCGAAGCCTATATCGAGCACTGCCAGGGGGTGCTCGAATACAACGACCAGATCGTCCGGCTCAACACCGGGAGGATGATCCTCAAGTTCACCGGCCGCCGCCTGACCCTAAAATGCCTCAGCGGAGACAGCATGACGGTGCAGGGATATTTTACCGCGCTGGAGTTCTCCACGGTCTGAATCGTTTGACAGGCGGAGCCGGGAAGCCGGCGCTTCATACCGGACCCCGCCATTTCGCATACGGCATGTTGGAGAGGCGCGGCGGGCGGAGAACCCGCCGCAGCGGCCCCTCAGCTTGCCGAAATGATTTTCGACAAGCTGAGGGGTGGTTTTTTGCTGTTTATCCGGTTCCTGCGCTACCTGCGCGGGCATGTCAAATTTTTTGCGCGGTCGGGTTCCTTCGAGCGCCTCATCAACCTCTGCGCCCACCACCGGGTCCCCCTGTGGGACTGCCGGCGGGAGGAGGCGGGATATTCGGGCCGCACCACCGTGGACGGCTACCGGCGGATGCGCCCGCTCGCCCGCAAGGCGGGGGCGGTCACCCGCGTGAAGGAGCGTCACGGGCTGCCCTTCCTGCTGCGCCGCTACCGCCGCAGGATCGGCGTGGCCGCCGGCGCGGCGCTCTTCATCGCCTTCTTCGCCGTCACCCAGCAGTTCGTGTGGGTGGTCGAGGTACAGGGGAACGAGCGGGTGGACAGCCAGGTGCTGCTCCAGGCGCTCGAGGAGCTCGGAGTCAGGCGGGGCGTCCTCAAAAGCGGGCTCGACGCGCGGGAGATCCAGCTCGAGGTCCAGCTCAAGGTGGACGATCTCTCATGGGCGGCGCTCAACATCCGCGGCACCACCGCGACGCTGCTCGTGCGGGAACGCACCGTGCCGCCCCAGAAGATCGACACCAAAGTGCCCGCCAACGTCGTGGCGGCGCGGGACGGCCAGATCGTCAGCATGGCGGTCACGGACGGCCGGGCGGCCGTACAGAAGGGGGACGCCGTCCGGGAGGGGGAGATCCTCGTGAGCGGCGTCTTTGAGGACCGCTGGGGGCTCAACCACCTGCTGCGTGCCAACGCCAAGGTCATCGCGCGCGTCCCCGAGAGCCTCGCCGTCGAGGTGCCGCTCACCCAGTCGCGCGCGGTGCCGTCCGGGCGGGTGGTCAAGCGCCGCTACCTCGAGCTGCCGGGGGTGCGCCTGCCCCTCTTCCTCTATTCGGGGCTGGACGGGGAGTACAAGGTGGAGAAGGTGACCCGGCCGCCCGTCCTGTTCGGCGTGGAGATGCCCTTCCCGGTGACGCGCGAAACCTACATCTTCTACGAGACGGAGGAGGAGCGGATCAGCGCCGAAACGGCGCTGCGCATCGCCGAGCGGCAGCTCGCCGCGAAGGAGCGGGGCGCGTGGGCGTCCGGCACGGTGGTCAAGCGGGAGGTCTCGGCCAAAACGGAGGGCGGCAGGGTCGTGCTGACGGGGGAATACCTCGTGGAGATGGACATCGCCCGGCAGGTGGAAATCCCGGTGTTCGACCGCACAGGACAGGGGGAAAAGGCTCTGCGCGAGGGAGGCTACTAGGGATTTTGGCGCGTTTCCAAAGAAACTGGGAAAGTTTCACAAAATATTCATAAAGAACTGTGGAAACTGCTTGTTATTTGCGTGAAGATTTGCTATACTAAATCGTGGATGATTTTGGGGATTTCCAATAGAAAAAGGATGGAAAAAAACGAATGATCGAACAACTGGTGAATATCGACCGGATGGAGCACGCGCTGGCGCTGTTCGGGAGCTTCGATGAGAACGTCAGGCTCATCGAGCAGGAATACAGCGTCACGGTGACCTGCCGCGGCACCGAAATCAAGGTGTTCGGCGACGAGGAGGGCGTCTCCCTGGCGGTACGCGCCATCACCGGGCTGCTCTCCCTCATCAACAAGGGGGAGTCGCTCACCGAACAGAACATCCGCTATGTCATGGCGATGGTCAGCGAGGGGCGCGAGGACAAGGTCGCGGCGCTCGCGGACGACGTGGTGTGCATCACCACGACGGGCAAGCCGATCAAGGCCAAGACCCTCGGGCAGAAGCGGTACGTCGAGGCGATCCGCGACAACACGATCACCATCGGCGTCGGCCCCGCCGGCACCGGCAAGACCTACCTCGCCGTGGCCATGGCGGTGCGCGCCTTCCGCGCGCACGAGATCAACCGCATCATCCTGACGCGCCCCGCCGTCGAGGCGGGGGAGAAGCTCGGCTTTCTGCCGGGCGACCTCCAGAACAAGGTCGACCCCTACCTGCGTCCGCTTTACGACGCGCTTTTTGATATGCTCGGCGCCGAGAACTACCAGAAATATGTCGAGCGCCAGAACATCGAGGTCGCCCCGCTCGCCTACATGCGCGGGCGCACCCTCGACGACAGCTTCATCATCCTCGACGAGGCCCAGAACACCACGCCCGAGCAGATGAAGATGTTCCTCACCCGGCTGGGGTTCAATTCCAAAGCCATCATCACCGGGGACGTGACCCAGATCGACCTGCCGGACGCCAGGCGTTCGGGCCTTCTGGAAGCGGTCAAGGTGCTGAAGAACGTGGATGACATCGCCATCCTTCATTTCACCGAGAAAGACGTCGTGCGCCACCGCCTGGTACAGGCGATCATCAAGGCGTACGAGCGGTATTACGAGGAGGGTAAACGCAACAGATGACCGAAAGTATCAAGGTGCTCATCACCAACCGCCAGAAGGACGTGAAGATCCCCAGCGGCATCCGGCTGCTCATCCGCCGCTGCTGCCACGCGGTGCTGGCCGCCGAGCAGTTCGGCGACAGCGCGGAGGTCAGCGTCAGCTTCGTGAATAACGAACAGATCCGCCAGCTTAACAACGAGTTCCGCCAAAAGGACACGGCCACCGACGTGCTCTCCTTCCCGCTCGGGCAGGACGGCGTCTACGACCGCAACCTCGAGACGGGCGCGCTCCAGCTCGGCGATATCGTCATCTCGATCGAAAAGGCCGTCGAACAGGCCCGTATCTACGGCCACTCCCTCCAGCGGGAGATCGGCTTTCTGACCGTGCATTCGATGCTCCACCTGCTCGGCTACGACCACGAGTCGGGCGGGCTCGAGATGGTGCGGATGCGCGAGAAGGAGGAGAGCGTGCTCTCGAGCCTCGGATTGCAGCGGGACGGCAGCTATGTGCTGACCGAAGATGAAATCTAAGCTCGCCGCCCTCGCCCGCAGCTTTCGCTGGGCGGGCTGCGGCGTGCGCCACTGCGTTTTGCACGAGCGCAACTTCCGCATCCACCTGGCCGCCGCGCTCTTCGTGTTCTGGCTGGCCGGGGCGCTGCGCGTGGAGGCCGCGGGCTTCGGGCTGCTGTCCCTCGCGGCCGGCGGCGTGCTCGCCGCCGAGATGCTCAACACCGCCGTCGAGGCGGCCGTCGACCTCGCCAGCCCCGGCAGGCATCCGCTCGCGAAGCTCGCCAAGGACGTTTCGGCCGGCGCGGTGCTCGTCATGGCGCTCGCGAGCGTCGGGGTCGGGTTCGCCGTGCTCTGGCGCCCGGAGGGGCTGCTCGCGCTCTGGCGCGCGCTGCTCGCGCACTGGCAGCCGAAGGTGCTGCTCGTGATCTATCTTGCCCTCGCGGCCTGGTTTGTGTTCGGGTTCGGCGGGGAGAAACAGACGCCGGCGTAGACCGCCGGCGCATTTTTGCGCCGCGCCGTAAAGGGCGGAAAAACTGGACGCGCCCCACAGGGGCGGGGAGGAGAAGCATTTTGACCGAACCGGAATACAGCACCAAATCGGCGTTCGTCGCCATCGTCGGACGCCCCAACGTGGGAAAATCGAGCCTGCTCAACGCCCTGATCGGGGAGAAGGTGGCGATCGTCTCGGACAAGCCCCAGACCACCCGCACCCGCATCACCGGCGTGCTGACGAGGGGGGAGACCCAGTTTGTCTTCATTGACACGCCGGGGCTCCACAAGCCCCGCACGCGGCTGTCGGAATACATGGTGAAGCAGGTCAGCGACAGCGTCGCGGACGTGGACGTCGCCCTGCTCGTCGTCGAGCCGCAGGGGGAGATCGCCCCCGCCGAGCGAGACCTCATCGCCTCCTTCCGGGCGCAGCGGATTCCCGCGGTCCTCGTCGTCAACAAGATCGACACCCTCGCCAACAAGGAGAAGCTGATGCCCCGCATCCTCGCCTTTACAAAGGAGTACGAGTTTTCCGCCGTCGTGCCGATCTCCGCGCTCACCCGCGACGGGGTGGACGCGGTGCTCGGGGAGCTCGAGGCGTTCGCCGCGCCCTCCCCCTTCTTCTTCGACGCGGACACGCTGACCGACCAGCCCGAACGGGTGATCGTGGCCGAGATCGTGCGGGAAAAGCTCCTGCGCAACCTGCGCGACGAGATCCCGCACGGCACCGCCGTGTCGGTGGAATCGATGAAGGAGCGGGAGGGGCAGGACCTCGTCGACATCGAGGCGCAGATCTACTGCGAGCGGGAGAGCCACAAGGGGATGATCATCGGCAAGGGCGGCGAGATGCTCAAGCGGATCGCCACCCAGGCGCGGCAGGACATCGAACGGTTCCTCGGCTGCCGGGTCAACCTCAAATGCTGGGTCAAGGTGCGCGAGGACTGGCGCAACCGGGAGAACGTCATCCGGTCGCTCGGCTACAACTGAGCCGCGCGTCGGTTTGAAAAACGAACAGGAGGCCCCGCGGGGACGGACAACCGTCCCCGCGGGGCCTCTTTCGCCGCCGTGTAAAATCTGCGTAAAATTTGCGGCGGAACCCTTGTGCTCCCCGGCGCGATCTTTTATAATGGGTTGCGAATCGCGGTGAAAAGGGGGGGACGTTCCGCATGGAAGCGGCTGCGCCGTCCGGAGCATCCGCCCGGATACCGGGACTAAAGAGGCATGACCCGCGTCCGGCGCCGGACGCGCGCCATGCCTTTGGAATGTTTCATCCCCGCCCTGCCGGCGGATTCGGGAAGGAAGTAAAGAGAGAAGGAGCGTGCCGCGCGTGAAGGTGGCGGATATCCTGGGGCTTCTGGGAGGCCTGGCGCTGTTTTTATACGGGATGCAGATGATGAGCTCGGGGCTCGAGGCGGCGGCGGGCAACCGCATGAAGCGGATTTTGGAGCGGTTGACGAGCAACCGCCTGCTGGGGGTCGCGGTCGGCGCGGGCATCACGGCGGTGATCCAGTCCTCCTCCGCGACCACCGTCATGGTCGTGGGCTTTGTCAATTCGGGCATGATGACCCTGCGGCAGGCCGTGTGGATCATCATGGGGGCGAACGTCGGCACCACCATCACCGGCCAGCTCATCGCGCTCGATGTGGGCGCGCTGGCCCCGCTCTTCGCCTTCTGCGGCGTGACGCTGGTCGTGTTCATGAAGCGGGCGGTCTTTCACCACTACGGGCAGATCGTCGCGGGGCTGGGCATCCTCTTCATCGGGATGGAGATGATGAGCTCCTCCATGATGCCGCTGCGGGATTCGGAGGCGTTCGTCAGCCTCATGACCCGCTTTGGCAACCCGCTGCTGGGGATCCTGGCCGGGGCGCTTTTCACCGCCGTCATCCAATCCTCCTCAGCGTCGGTGGGGATCCTCCAGGCGCTGGCGGACAGCGGGCTCATCGGCCTGCCGAGCGCGGTTTACGTCCTCTTCGGCCAGAACATCGGCACCTGCATCACCGCGGTGCTGGCCTCGATCGGCACCGGGCGCAACGCGAAGCGCGCCACCGTCATCCACCTGCTCTTCAACCTGATCGGGACGAGCATCTTCACCGTGGTCTGCATGACGTTCCCGCTCACGCAGTTTATCGAGGCGCTGACCCCCGGCAGCCCGGCGGCCCAGATCGCCAACATGCACACCCTCTTCAACGTTGCGACCACCCTGCTCCTGCTCCCGCTGGGCACCTGGCTCGCGAAGCTCGCGGTGCGCATCCTGCCCGAGCACGTCTCGGAGGACGCCGCGCTGCAAAAGCTGCTCTACATCAAGCCGGTGGAGGCGTCGCCGGAATACCAGATGGGCAACTCCGCCATTGCGATCAACGGCGTCTGGCGGGAGCTCGGACGGATGGCCGACATGGCCCGCGGCAACGTGGAGCAGAGCTTCCTCGCCGTGCTGGACGGCGATTCCCGCCGGTTGGCGGAGGTCGAACGCACCGAGGAATACATCGACTACCTCAATAAGGAAATATCAAAGTACATCTCGCGCATCATCGTTTACGAGGCAAACGAGCGGGACTCGATGACGATCAGCGCCTTTTTCAAGATCAGCGGCAACCTCGAGCGGATCGGCGACCACGCCGTCAACATCTGCGAGTACACGAAGCTGCTGGAGGAAAAGCGGATTTCCTTTTCCGAGCAGGCGCGGGGCGAGATCGCACAGATGAGAGAGGTGAGCCTGCGAGCCATCGGCCTGCTTCGAGAGCTGGACGGCGTTTCCGTCGAACGCCTGTCCGAAATTTCCGCCTTTGAGCAGAAGATGGACGACATGACCCTCGCGTTCCGGCAGAACCAGATTCGGCGGATGCACGAGGGAGTCTGCTCGGACGAGGCGTGCATCCTCTATTCCGAGATGCTGACCGATTTCGAGCGGATCGGCGACCACATCCTCAACATTGGGCAGGAGCTCGCCTCGGCCGGTTTTCCGCGCTGAGAGGCGATCCATCCGTCCGGCTTTCCGCGTATGCGCGCGGAAAGCCGGTTTTTTATGTTTTAAACCACAAAAAAGGAGGCAATTTGCAAGTATTTCCACCAAATTTCAAAAAAATAACTGTACAAAGGTCATACTATATGTTATAGTATGGGTAACAAAAAATGAATATTTGGCAAAACTATTGAAAGATAGTGACGCAAAGCCATGGGTCTAAACCGTAGGGTATGACAGCCGGTTGCCGCACAGCCTCCCTAGGGGGGCTTTCTGTACGACTGCCGTCGAGGCGGTCGTATTCTTTTATTGGGAGAAAAAAACGGTCACACCGTCTCCCCCGGCCGCGGCCCAAAGAAATTCCGGACAGATCCGATTCGGACAAAGATATTTTTCTAGGAGGGCATATCATGAAAAAGAACTGGATTCGCTTGCTGACGATGTTGCTTGCGGCCATGCTCATCCTCACGATGAGCGGCGTTGTCAGCCTTGCGAACGACGACCAGCCCGTCACCGGTGACGGCGTATCGGATGTATCCGATACGATCAGTCCTGTGAAGACGGAAGAAGAGCCGTCCGTGGACGAGAGCTCCACAGGCGCGAGCTCAGAGGATGAAGGCTCCAAGGGCCCGAGTTCCGAGGACGTAAGCTCCGAGGGTTCGAGCTCCGAGGACGCAAGTTTCAAGGACGCAAGCTCCGAGGATTCGAGCTCCAAGGATGCAAGCTCCGAGGACATAAGCTCCGAGGAATGCACCTGCGGCGCCGCCGAGGGCGAGGTACATAAGGAGGGCTGCCCGCTCTACACGGAGCCCGAGGAGAAGCCCTCAGAGGCGGTCCAGGCGGTCATCGACATGATCGAGGCGCTCCCGGACGCCGGCACAGTCGCCAACTATGAGCCAGCGGTCGATCTTCCCGAGGACGACGAGGGATACAACGACGCCTATAATGAGGCGTATTCGGCGTACCTGGAGGAAGCGAAGGAGAATTACGCCGCCGCGCAGGAGGCGTACAACGCGCTGACCGACGAGGAAAAAGCGGAGATCCCGGAGGAACTGACCGGAAAACTGGCTGACTTTGCCGGTTTTATCGCCATGCTCGGGCAGGCGAACACGCTTGAATTGGACCCCGCCTTGGGCGACGGCAGTTGCGATGCGGTCGATATCTATATGGCGGCCACGGAAGAGGGTCTGGATAGCGCGAACCCGATAGAGACCAAGACAGAACCTTCCGCGAGTCATCCCATCACCAACAGCAGGACGTTTGATTTCCCGAATGACCTGCTGGGCGACAATGAATACCTGTACGTAAAAGTTGTAAAAAAGCAGGCGGATATCTACAACCACGACATTGGGAAAGTCGATATCGGATGGGAACCCAATGGGTTTACCTATGAAATCAATGGAATCGCCCCTGGCAATACGGTCAAAATCCCGGTGGAATACGTCAAAGGCGAATACGGGGACTACGATTACTTCCATTTCGACGTCCATTTTGCGGAACAGACGGTCGATGGTCAGAAGGTGCAGGCCCACAGCGTGTTTTACAAATCCCATCCGAACGTTTCCGGCGGTATCACTGCGGATACATTTGACGTAAAGAGCGTTATCGGGACTTATACGGCTAATGCCGGTAATGAACAGCTCGAGCTCGTGGTCGAAGAGGGCGAGGATGGAGTTCGCGCGACGCTGTCCGGGGAAGTCAATTCGCAGGGCGGCCCGGTGATCAACAAGGTCACGGTGGAACCGATTGAATTCGGCAGCGACGGGACGATCTTGGAACGTACGGTAAAAATGTCGTACAGTGTAAATTATTACTTCCACTTTGACGCGGAGGCGCGGACGCTGACGCTCAAGGAAGATGTGAAGTATCGTAAGGATGCCATTGAGACAAGCCAATACACGGATTTTTCGGGTTCTATCGCGGCGGGAACGGTGTTTACCCTGACTCGTGCTCCCGAAGTTGCGCGGATCGGAGACACTACGTACTCTAGCCTTGAGGAGGCCGTCACGGCTCTGAACGAAACAGCGGGCAGCGATCCGGTCACTCTCCAGTTTGCAGCAGGGACCTTCTCCCCGACCGCCAACGAGCAGCTGCGCATCACGCGTGCGAACGTCGTCCTCAAGGGCGCTGCGCAGGGAAAGACGACCATCGACACGACGGCTTATTCGGTCAGCGGACAGGCCGGGCTGTTGGTACAGGCCGACAACGTCACCGTTGAGGACCTGACGATTCAGTCTTCGGCGGGCGCAGGTGTGAGCGCACTCAAATTTACGGCCATCGGGGATGGAAAGACGCTTACGCAGTTGCAGGGCGGAGCGGTCAAAAACGTCACGATCTCGAGCGGCGGACACGCGCTCAACCTGCACGGCACGGCCAACATTTCGGTAGACGGACTCACGGTTACGAAGGCGGGCAAGTGCGCCATCGCCGTGGCGAGCACCACTGGCCTGACCATTTCCAACACTACGACCTGCGAGGAAGGCTGGGCCAGCATCGGGATCATGTATGCGGATGGGGCCGCATATAAAGTGCCGTCCGTTATAACGATCGGAAGTGGAAACAACTTCCAGAATAAGCTGATCTACTCCGAACGCCCATCGGCGGCAGCCGGCGGAGTGGATAAGCTCTCCGGACTGACCGGTTGGATGAAGACGACCTCGGAGAATGGCGCTTGGGCGCTGACGCCCGGCGTTGCTGTCGCGAAGATCGGGACTTCGGAATACGCGAGCCTTGCCGCGGCGATCACTGACGCCGTAAGCGGCGACACAATCACGCTTCTGGGGGACACAGCCGAGGATGTCGTCATCCCCGCCGGAAAGACGCTGACGCTCGACCTCGGCGGAAAAACGCTTACCAATGTGAGCAACCATACGATCATCAATAAGGGGAACCTGACGGTTACCGGCGGAGGCAAGATCGACAACCTGACCCACCAGAGAACGCCGCTGTTTAACGACGCGGGCGCCACCATGACGGTGGGGAATGTCCAGGTGGACAGGAGTAAAGAGGCGGGTTCGAGCGCCACGGAATCCGGCGGCAACTCCTACTATTACATCCTGAATCACGGCACAATGATCATTGACGGCGCGCAGGTTCGTTCCAACGGCTGCTATTCCAGCCTCATTTCCAACGGCTGGCAGAGCCCGACACAGAACTCGGGCAAAAGCAACTCCGTCATGACGGTCAAGAGCGGTTCCTTCTCGGTGACCTTTGCGTCGGGCGGCCTGTACGTGCTCAAGAACGATGACTACGGCGTCATGACGGTTGAGGGCGGAACCTTTACCGCGGGAAACACGGAAGGCGGCGTCGTGCTGAACTGGAACGATCTCACCATTAAAGGGGGAACCTTTAACGGCGGCGAGAAGGCGGCGATCGTCAACGCTGTCGAAGCGGACGGGGACGGGTACCCGACGCATCCCGACTATGAAAAGGGAACCATCCAGATCAAAGGCGGCACTTTTAATGGAAGCATTGGAAACCATGCAAGCTATCCCGCCGGCAAAATTTCTGCCGTCGGCGGAAGTTATGACAGGGTGCTCGATGCACAATATGTCGCGGAAGGCTACTCCTGTGTAGCGGAAAACGGCCGCTATATCGTCTCCATCACTGACGACGGGATCGCCAAGGCTGTGGATGAGGCGATCAAAGCCGGCAACGCCGCCCTGAAAGCGGCGCTGGGTGACGACTCCACCACGACTTTGGCCACTGTCACCGAGAGTGAAATCAACAAGATTTTGGCAGACCAAAACAAAAAGGATGATTTCAAGACGGCAATTGGCAAGGCCAGCGCCATGCTGGATAAGCTCGATGCCGGCAAGCTGGCGGCCTATCTTGCGAAGAATCCCGACCTGAAAAAACAGGTGGACGCGCTGCGGATGAGCTACGACATCGCCTTCACAGTGGCTCCTGCGGCGAGCGCTCCGGAGGTGAAGGCGACCGTCCCGGCGGACGCGACGGATGCTGAAAAGCAGGCGTTTAACGAGGCGAAGGGCGAACTGGCCGCCGACAGCAACCCGGCGGCAACCGAACCGCCGAAGAACCTGGCCGAAGCGGTGAAGGGGAACCTGCCCGCGGAGGCGACCGAGGCGGCGCTTGCCAATAATACCACCGAAATCCATGTTTCCCTCGAGACGGAGATCCACGATATCGCCGTGCAGGAGGTCACCAACGACGACGGAACCACGACCGCGGTGGTCACCGAGATCAAGTTCGAGGTGCAGCCCGTCTGGTTTATCGAGGGCACGGATGAGAAGGGAACCATCGATTCGCTGAGCGGACAGCCGGTCACCTTCAAGCTCCCCATCCCGAAGAGCGTTACGGATAAGTATGCGAAGGTCGTCCATGAATACTCCGGCGGCAGCGAAACCTTCTACCTGGAGATTCAGAAGGACAAAGCGGGCAACCAGTATGTCGACGTGACGGTCACCCATTTCAGCCCGTTTGTCGTGACCTTCACCAACAGCAAGCCCTCCTCCGGACATTCTTCCTCGGGCGGCGGTTCCGGCGGCGGGAGCGCCTCGCTCGATAACTACGACTTCTGGGCGAAGGTCCAGAAATCGATCGAGCGCGCGGACGGCGGCGACGTCATCAAAGCGAACGCCTCCAAGGCGCTCAACGTGCCCGGCAGCGTGCTGCGCGCGCTCGAAGGCCGCGACGTGACCCTTGTCATCAGCTACAAGGGCAGGGAACTGGCGATCTACGGCAAGAACATGCCTTCGATCCCCGACAACAAGGTCTACTATACCTTTGACGACCTGTTCGACCTCTTTGCGGATTACGACGCGACCGTGTTGGAAATCCCCGAGGCCAAGCCGGGCAGCAACCCGGTGACGGGCGGCGGCTACTATCTGCCGGGCGTCACCGTGCCGACGGTCACCCTCACGGCGGAGCTTCCCGCGGTGCCGGAGACCCCGGACAGGATCTCGCTGGAGCCCGCCGAGAAGGCGGTCGAGCCGGCGGTGCCGGCCGAAGCGGCGCCCGCGCAGGCATCCGCGCCCGCGGCGGCGCACAGGCGCCTGAGCGGCGTGACGATCGCGCTGGCGGCGCTCATCGCGGCGGTGGCCGTGGGCGGCATCACCACCGGCGTCTGGCTCTATAAGCGGCGCGAACAGGAATAAGCACCCTAAGGGGCGCATCCCTCCGGATGCGCCCCTTTCCTTCCCCGTCCCGGCTTGACGGGGCGGGGGATGTATGCTATGCTTTTTCTGATAAAACGCGTTTTTGGCTGTCAAGTCTAAATTACTGGAAAATGTGATAGACTTTCCCTCTGATAAGGGTGCCGCCGCCGGAAAAAATAGTACCATCAGGAAAAGATGGGGGCGGTGCTGATGAATCCGGGCGAGATGTCGGCCTATGACGCGTTTTTACATTCGGGAAAGATTGAGGACTACCTCAAATATGTAGACGTCCGGCAGCAGTCCGCAACCGGGACTGCTTTGGGCGCCGCTGTGACGGGAGATACCGGTGCATATCACGACCGACGGGATCGTGCTGCGGGAGCGCGCGATTGACGAGTTTGACTGCGTGCTCACCCTCCTGACGAGGGAACGCGGCATCATATCCGCATACGCACGGGGAGCTAAGAAGCCACGCGGGACGCTGCGCGTTCCCGCCGAGCTGCTCAGCTACTCGTGCTTTGTGCTGTTCTCCAACCGGGAGCGGTACAGCGTCGACAAGGCCGATCTCGACACCGTCTTCATGGGCGTGCGCGGCGACGTGGAAAAGCTCTCCCTCGCCTCCTACTTCTGCGAGCTGACCGCGCAGGCCGCCCCCCGTGAGGAGAACGCGG
Organism: Anaerotruncus sp.; assembly: GCF_057433415.1. Lineage (NCBI taxonomy): Bacteria > Bacillati > Bacillota > Clostridia > Eubacteriales > Oscillospiraceae > Anaerotruncus > Anaerotruncus sp. The sequence goes on from NZ_DBMDHH010000030.1 coordinate 36,111, forward strand.
ACGGCTATCTGCGCCTGCTGCTCAACACCCTCTACCTGCTCGACACGGGCAAACGCGCCTGCGGGTTTCTAAAGCCGGTCTACGAGCTCCGGCTGCTCACGATGGCGGGCTTCATGCCCAACCTCGTCGCCTGCGCGGGCTGCGGCTGCTATGAGGCGGAGGAGATGTTCTTCCTGCCCCAGTCGGCGCAGCTCGCCTGCGGGGAGTGCGTCCGTTCCTTCCCGGCGGACCAGGTGCGCCTGCCGCTCGGCAGGGGGGTGCTCGCCGCCATGCGCCACATCCTCTATTCCGAGGCGGAGAAGCTCTTCTCCTTCAGCCTCCCCGGACCGGCGCTCGCCCGGCTGGAGGAGGTCTGCGAATGTTATACGGTCACACAACTGGAACGGCGGTTTGACACGCTCGATTTTTACCGGACAATGAAGGGATCAGTCAATGGATAAATACTGTAAGGCAATTGAACTGGATAAGATCCTCGCGCGGCTGGCGCAGCTCTGCTCCTGCGAGGACGCGAAGGCGATGGCGCTGGCCATCGAGCCCGCGCGCGACCTGCGGGACGTGCGCGAGCTCATGC